>DAITPX010000166.1:0-3247 GCA_036833365.1 Clostridia bacterium
GAGGGATTCGAACCCCCGTGGGCTTGCGCCCAAACGGTTTTCAAGACCGCCTCGTTGTGACCGCTTCGATACGCCTCCGTATTATATAAAAATGTTAGTTTAGTGCAAATCGTGTGGCTAGGCACCGTCACTGCGTTTATCCATAGTAATAGCCGCTTAATCCTATTTTCCTCGTCGTTGCTTGCCGCTTCGTCAAGTAGGCCAAGCTTTTATAAACGATCAATTAACACGCTTACTCAAGGCATGAGTCGGACAAAAAATGCAAACAACACACATAGCTGCTCGCAACCGAACCGCTTTGATAGTATATCAAAAGCCCTCTTTGTTGTCAATTGATTTGATTATCAGGGCAAACAAGGTATTTTCAATATTTGCGATTTTTGTAAATAGATAAAAATAATATAATAAAAATTATTGAAATTACGTTAAGTACTTACGAACTAATTCATTTAAAATAAAAAAATAATAGATTAAAATATCCCATATCTTTAATTAAACATTATTAATATCAAAAATATCGGAAGCTAAACTTAACTCTCATTTATTCAAAAATTCTAAATGCAATTAGCTAGATTTATCCAGTATGTCGTAATAATAGCGCGGCTAATTTTACTAAACTATATATTTCAAACGACATGGAACACTAACTTAGATAATCAGCGAAAATACTATAATTCCTCTGCCGCTCCGGCTTTAGTGCGCGCGGAAATCCATTTTACTATTTGCCTGCGATATAAAATCAGCAGCAGCGGAACCACTATCAGCATTATGCGTCCGAAAAACGTTGTGGAAAAGGTAACGAGCGCGCCAAGTCCCCTGCTTCTGCCCGCATATATGCGTTCGACTGCGCTTGTTTCGACGGTTTTTACAAAATGCCCTTTTTCAGTGCCGGGGGCGTAATTCAAAATATCCACAGTGACCGTTCCGTCGCCGTTCAGCGCCGTAACCGACTCGATAAACTCCTCGTTTTCGTGCTCGAATAAAATTATATCGCCTATTTTGAATTCGTAATCCTCTCCTGCTCTTTTAAAAAACACCAAATCGTTTTTGCTTATCGACGGCGACATAGTGTCTGAGCGGAACAACAACGGCTTTGTGTCGGTCAGTTCCAGCCCCAAGGTGTCCGTCATCAAAAACACCGCAACGTTAAAAACTAAAAGCAAAACCACCACCGCAGCAATCACAACGGTGACGACAACGTTTGTCACCTTGGCAGTATCTATGCGTTTGGGCGCGGATTTGACTGAATTTGTTTTGTAATCCTTTGCAAACGGCGCTTCGATTGATGTTTTTACGGTAAAGCGGGCTGATTTTATCCTGACGGCTATGTATGTGACGACAAGCGATGCGGCGAAAATGCCCGCCGCAACCAAGATGTACGTCAAAACGGGCGGAGTGAAAAGATTTGACAAATCCTTCATCAGTTCCCTGTCTCGCACGGCGGAGTAATAGGAAAAAACATACTGCAGCGCCCTTACCGCGGCGAAAACCAAAATTATAACCCACCCAAGGTAGCCGCTGGTTTTCACGAAGTTTGAAACTGCCAAAGTTATCGTATAAATAAGCAATATGTCGGTAAGCCCCACGAAATAGAGACTGAAAAGATAGTGTATAACGATTTGGTAGCCCATTATGCTGCATAAGAGCAGGCTGCCTACGTATCCTACGGTATACACAACAAAAACGCGGAAAAAACGCGCCAAGAGCTTGGCGGTCACCATTTTGTAGATATTATAGCCGTTTTTAATGAGAGGATACCATCGGTTGTCGCTTATTTCCTGAAAGGTCAAATAGCGGTAATTTGCCGCCAAATAAATGATAAAAAGCGCCAGCGCGACATAATTGTAAAGAAAAATTACGGAAAAATTCGACGGCAGCATTACCTCCGGAAACCGCTCGTAAATAACCGTTTCGCTCAATGTCCTCAGCACCAAATGGGCGGCCATCGTGGCGACGACATATATACAGCCGTAAAGGAAGTTATTTTTACGACTCGCCGCTTCGTCTAGGTACGCTTCTTTAAGCTCTTTGTTGAAATAACTGTGCTTATAAATCATTTTATCCTTTGGTTTTTCTGCTTAACACGCGCCGCACTATTTTCGGTCGGCACTTTGCCGGATTCGTTTTGGCAAGGTTCGTTTGCCAAGCCGGCGGGCGCGTTGTCGGTTTCGTGTTTTTCTTCAGGCTCTTCACATTCGTACAACATGCCCTCAGATATGTTTTGAACCGCGCCGTCTATCAAATCTATATGGTTTTTTATCTTGCGCTTGGCCGCGTTCGCTTTCGACGTTTTTTCTTCGGCCAAAAGGCCTTCGAGCTGCTTTTTTATAAGCAGGAATTTTTGAGTGACAGTAGCTTTTTTGACCGACAACGGCTCGGACGATATCCCGTTTTCGATTTTTATGTATTTTTTCGAGCAAGCGGCGATTAAGTCCGGCTGCACGGTGGAAAAAACAAACGCGAGGTTGTGCTCCGCGATAAGTTTTGCGATATTGCCTATGGCCGTTAATTCTTTTTGATTAAAGACGACTTTGCTTAAGTCGGCGACAATAATATTGCTTTTAGTCAAAAATGCCGCATAAAGCTGCACCAGCATTTTTTCGGGCCGCGAAAGCGTGTTTATAGGCGTGAGGCTGATATAACCCATGCCGAGCGCAACAAGCTGCTCCAGCAAAGCTTTCTGCTTTTTTGCGTATTCCCTGGTTTTTTGGTTTTGCGTAAAAGCCGCGTATTCCAAAACGGTCATGTTTTCAAACAGCATACTCCTGTTGTCGAAGAAAAAAAGCTGAGGCAAAATATAACGCTTGTCCTTCATCATACCGCGTTCGATAAGGACGCATTTACCGCCGTAATAAGGCCTCAGATTGGCCAGAATTTCCAAAATAAGCCTTGTTTCTGAATAATTTTCGCCGTATATCCCCAAAACCTCGCCTTTTTTCACTTCAAAGCTGACATTTTTGAGAATATGCTCAAATCCGACTTCCGTCATCGTGCCTTCCTGCGAAATTATGCCGGAGAGGCTCACCGCGACGGAATAGGCGTCGGAAGGTATAGGTTTTGTATTTTTGAAGAGTTTTGTCATTTAAGCACCTTGGTTTTCTCAGTTTTCAATAAAACGCCCTTTAGGGGTTCAAAACGGGGCGCGCCCTATAAATTAACGGTAATAAATTTTGAAAAATTAAGAAAACTTCTTAAGTCAAAGGCAGTTTAAACAAAAAAACCGCCAAAATCCTGTCCCGCGTCAAAA
>DAITPX010000167.1:0-3218 GCA_036833365.1 Clostridia bacterium
ATTATAATGCCGAACCGTTTTTTTTCTTGGGAAACAGGGTATTTTTTCGCGGGCAAAAAAAATAGGAACATATAAACGAACTGCAAACCGAAAACAACTCCGAAAACCGTCAGTATAACAAGATTGATTTCTGTCAGAACCGAGTAAAGATTGTCCATTTTACCTCTTTTTTGTGATTAATCGTTAAGCACGGGAATTAAGTTAGTTAAGTAAACAAAAATGTTTATTGGGACTTTTTCGGGTAGCCCGCAATACCGATATCGAAACGTACTTATTTATGCGATAAAAATATTTTGGTTTTTTGATTATCGATTTTTCTTTGGAATAAACAAAAATTCAAGCCGCGGAACGAATCGGGTTACGACGGCACACGGGTAGTATACGATACTATCGAAAAAATTGCAAGCCGTGAGATTTACACTTTTTTAAAAAGTAAAAAACTTGATAAAAACCCTAATAAAAAATAAAAAGCCGATTTTCGGCTTTGAATGGCGTTCCCGGCGGGAATCGAACCCACAACTAGCCCTTAGGAGGGGCTTGTTATATCCATTTAACTACGGAAACATTTTTCCCGCCGTTGTTAGTTTGCGGGACGCAGGGACGCTTGAACTGCTTTGGGTTTCGGTCTTGAGCGAATAGTTACAACTAAACGCCTTTTGCAGTCGCGTTCAAACATTGCCGGTTTTTGGCGGAGAGAGCGGGATTTGAACCCGCGGTACCTTGCAGTACACACGATTTCCAATCGTGCTCATTCGGCCGCTCTGACATCTCTCCGTATTTGTAAAAACCTTGTCCAATTGCGCGACGTCTTTGCTTTGCGCTTAAAAAAGCGGTTTTTGCGGCGGGCGTTTTGTACGCTTGTATATTTTATCCCATTTCCGCTTTTTTTGCAACTTTTTTAAGGCATAATAGAACACCGCCGGTTTGTTAATTTTTTCGCGCGCCGTTGAGTGAATGGACTAATGGTATTTAAATTTGGCCGCTTACAGCAAATCTTCGTCGTCCTTTAAAATCAAAGCTATTTCCTCCAAACGCTTGGACATAAACGCCAAGATATGCTTAATCGCTAGTTTTCTTCCTCTTTTTTTATTTCCGCGCTTTCCCAATATTCGCACAAAACGGATTTCATTCTTTTGTTGTTTCGGTTTACACAGTGGCCGCAGCAAACCGAAATGTACCTTGAATTGTCTTTCGCGTAATGCTGTGAGTAATATCTGCAATTTGCGCAGCTTTTTCGCCTTTCAAATCTTTCTTCACTTTGTCCTCCGTCTGTTTATTAAGGAATCTTATATTTAGCCTAAGTTAGGCTATATATGCATTATATAGCCTAAATTCGGCTATGTCTACTATTTTAGCCTGATTTGGAGTAATATATTGTTATGGTCGAAAAAATATTTTCAAAAAGACTAAAAGAGCTCAGAATTGAAAAAGGGTTAACTCAAAGTGAATTAGCTCAAAAAGTCGGCTTAACCCAACGCAAAATCAGTAAGCTCGAAACAATGCAGTTGACTCCGTCTCCGCAAATTATTGCAAATTTTGCAAGATATTTCGGCGTGTCGGCGGATTACTTTTTGGGGCTTGAATAAGGGGCCTAAGTTTATGTTAAATTTTTACTAAACCGAAAAACCTAATACATATTTCCATTTTCTGATCTAGGCAGAACGGATTATTTAATACAGAATTTTTCTTAAATCTCTCCATGTTTTTTTCCTTTCTTAAACCTCTCTTTCTCAATTGACTTTAATATTGCGAGGTGTTACAATGCACATGAAAAGCGTTAGGGAATTATCCTCAGCGTCGTTTTGCTTTGGCCAAAACTTTGCCCGCGTTTTACAGAAAACTTTTTACCGCGCTTGCGGCGACTGAAGAATAAAAATACAGATATAAAATCATCCGTTTACCTGCGAAAAAACAGTTTGGAGGAAAAAATGAAAATCTCAACCAAGGCTAATTCATGCCACTTGTCGCCGATGCGCAAATTTCACCCTTTTGCGGTTGAAGCGAAAAAGCGCGGCGTCAAAATCTATCACCTCAATATCGGGCAGCCCGACATCGAAACACCCAAGGAATATTTTGACGCGGTCAGAAACTTTTCTTCGCCCGTGTTGGCTTACGCCCCGTCCAACGGCATTCCTGAGATGATTGACGCGGTCGTTGGCTATTATAAAGGCATAGGCGTAAACTACGCTCCCGACGACGTTTTTATCACTACGGGCGGCAGCGAAGCGCTCCAGACGGTAATGCTGAGCATTCTCGACGAAGGCAGCGAAGTCATTATCCCCGAGCCGTTTTACCCCAACTACAACACGTTTGTCCGCGCGGCAGGCGGCGTAATCCGCCCCCTCACGACCACTCCACAGGAAGGCTACAAATATGCCGTCAAGGAACGCCTCGAGGCGCTCATAAATGAAAAAACACGCGCGATAATGTTTACCAACCCCGGCAATCCGACAGGCACGGTGCTTTCGCCCGAAGAACTGCGGCTTATGGCGGACATCGCCAAAAAGCACGGGCTTTACCTAATCGGCGACGAGGTCTACAGGGAATTCGTTTACGGCGGCGAAAAGCTGGCGACAATCGGTGCGTTTGACGACATAGCCGAAAACGCGGTAATAATCGACTCTGTTTCCAAACGTTTTTCAGCGTGCGGCGCGCGTATCGGCACGGTCATTACCAGAAACAAACTCCTCCAGCAGCAAATCACCAAATTCTGCCAGGCGCGCCTTTCCGTGGCGACTCTCGATCAAATCGCCTCCGCCGCGCTTTATAAAGTGGGCAGCGGTTACTTCGACGCCGTCAGAAAGGAATATAAGCTCCGCCGCGACATTTGCTACAGAAAATTAACGCAAATTAAGGGCGTGGTGTGCGCCGAGCCCAAGGGTGCTTTTTACCTGATGGCCGCCCTGCCAGTCGACAATGCCGACAAATTCCAAAAATGGCTTCTTACCGATTTTTCCGACAATGGCGAAACGGTGATGTTCGCTCCCGGCGAAGGCTTTTACGCGACGGAAGGCAAGGGCAAAAACGAGGTGCGCATAGCCTACGTGCTGAAGCAATCCGACCTCGAAAGGGCAATGGATTTGCTCAAAAAAGGGATCGAGCAATATAATAAGCTTAAATAATCCTAGAGATTTGTTTTTTTCAGATTACTATAAATATACATAAAAAGACGGTTTAATTGAACTGAACCCAAAAAAGCAGACGGGAAAAAAGACTCC
>DAITPX010000168.1:0-3207 GCA_036833365.1 Clostridia bacterium
TATTGGCGGCCAGCCTGCCGCCCAAAACGTCCGCGCCCGACTCGGCGGCGGTTTTTGCAGAAAGCGCGTACTGCTCCGCGATAACGGACGACGAATTGGCGTACAACAGCATCGCCGTCGCCGCCTGCAAAGCGATAAGCGTCAGCGCCACAAAAAACGCCTTAGCAAAATATCCCTTTCCGTTTTTCATTCGTTTCGTCGCCATTTCCGCACCTTTCTCTTTCGTTTCCCACCCGCTGCGGCTCATTAAATCAATTTTCCGCTTGTCGGACGGCCTCTTTCCCGCGCATTAACTTTACGCTTTTCCTTTGCTCCCCCGCGCTTTGGGGGCATTATCGTTCGGTCGAGCAAAATATCTTCGCGCATTTTCGCTTTCTCATGCGCAAATTTCAACGCACAAGTTCAACAAAAATATAAGTTTTCGCTTTTTAAAAAAGCCAAAAATTTTTGTATAAGTATAACACGAATTTTATCATTAGTCTACAAAAATCGTTTTTATGTTGGACGCGCTTAATAAAAAGTTGGTGAACTTTTTTTAGCTTCTTTATGTTTGACGGTATTTTTAAATTTAAGGAAAAATTAAATTTAAAAAGTCTTTAGAAAACGCTTGATTTTTTTGTCGAAATATGTAAAAATCGTTTTGTTAGATGTTTTATACAATTTTGTGACAACGGTGCAAATACTTCAAATTTTGTTTGCCCGAGGTTATAGCAACAAAAGATAATCCGTTATACATAAGAATTTTTCGGCGTACCTAATGATAAATAAAAACAAACGCTCTACCAAAGCTGACCGCCTTGTTTTTCGATTTTAAAAATAATTGCCTGTTGGGAAGCGGGCAATTATTTTTTTTGTTTAAAAAAATTTTTTTAGGAGAATTTACAAATGAAATACGTTTTCGCCGTTTTGTTCGCCTTGGCGCTGTTTTTGTTGTTTACCCCGCAATTTGCCCTCGCGGAAGAACCGACCCCGCCGCTCCAAATACTAGATTTGCCGGAACAAATCCAATATTTTGACGGTCATTTCTCTATGGAACTCAGATGCGACAATACCGCCGCCGCCGAAAAAAATTGGTCGGTTATCGGCGGCGCTTTGCCGCCTTATCTTGAATTAGATTCAGCTTCAGGCAAACTCGAAGGTAATCTGACACAGGGGGTTTATACTTTCACCATCAAGCTTGAAACCGACATAGGCGACGCGGTTAGAGAATTTACTATTACGATATACGAAAAAACGGTAAAAGTCACTTTCGTTGTTGAAAACGGTACTTTTTCGGAAGGAAATACTAAAATTACAAAAACATTATATTTAATTAACGGCGCGGCGACTCTAACGGCAGACGAAATACCCTCAGATATGGCTCCCACCCCGCCTTTCGCATTTGGGCAATGGGACGCCGAACCCCCGACCGCGTTCGGCGCGATAACGAAAAAAGCGACTTACACCTACCGTTTTTACCTTGCCGCGGCCGTCAGATTTAAAGTTATAAACGGTAATTGGGCGGACGGAACGGATGAGGACATTGTTTTAACCGTGCCTCTAATCGACGGAGAAGGCCGCTTGAACCCTGACGATATCCCCTCGGCGGTAGCCGCCGCGGGTTTTTGCGGCGGGGCGTGGGACGCCGACCCGTACTCGTCGGGCAGCGCGATAACCTGTGACAAGATATATTCTTATGCCTTCAAAGAAGAACCCCGCCAAGAAACTTCAAAAGTTACGTTTTCGGTGGTAAACGGCACATGGGCGGACGGAACAAGCGGGGACATAACGCAAAGCGTAGTCTTAACCGACGGCAAAGGCACTCTCAAGCCCGAGCAAATCCCCCAAAATATGCGGCCCAACGACGGTTTTTATAACGGCGCATGGCTTGCCTCTCCCTCGACGGAAGAAAACGCGGTGGAAGGGGAAATAACCTACACCTACGTTTTTGAGCGAAAGCCCTCCGCTACCGCTCCTACAAGTTACCCTAAAGCAAAAATTACTTTTCGCGTCGTCAACGGCGTTTGGCCGTCGGGCGGGACGGAAATCACTGTTTATGTCACACTTATCGGCGGCAAGGGCTTTCTTAACCAAGAAGACATTCCCGCTGCCCTGGCCAACCCCGGTTTTTGCGAGGGCTCTTGGGACTCCGACCCTTTTTCTTCATATATAACATGCGACAAGACATATACTTATGCTTTCAAAAAAGAGGAGCTAACCCAAACTTCAAAAATAACGTTTTTAGTAATTAACGGGCGATGGAAAGACGGCTCCGACGAAATAGCTTTAGAGCTTCCTGTTGTCGGCGGCAAGGCGGTTCTCGACCCGAGCTTAATCCCATCAGCCGTTCCGAACGAAGGCTATTTGAACGGCTCTTGGAATACCGACCCCGCCCTTCATGCAAATTCGGCTGAAAGCATCGCCTATATTTTTACATACGAAAAGGCTCCGAATCCTGAAACTGAAGAAGACGCTGCGTCAGAGGAAACAAAAATATTACTTATATCCACAGGCTCTTCCTTGTTGGGCTTAACCGCGATTGCCGCCCTCTATTACTTCCCGCGCCTTAAAAAAAGAAGATGAGGTAATGTTAAATTAAAATTTTAAGTCTTATGACAGCCTGAAAAAACCAAATAAAATTAAAGCAAAGAAAAAGCCTCTTCAATTATAAGAGGCTTTTAAATTTATTGCGATTTTATATTTTAATTTTAACGAGCATATTTAAAGTTAAATTACTTATTTTGGGCTTTGCGCTCGGCGATGCTTTCAAAGGTTTGGTTAAGCTGCTCCTCGCAAAGGGTGTAAACCAAATAGCCCTGCTGAAATTTTACGATTTTGTTTGTGTCGCGCGGCGCGCCTTCGATAATTGTCTGAACCTCTTGGGTCGTCAAGGCTACGTAAATGCCGATTTGGGAGGCGGGCGCGACGGCGTACATATATACGTCCATAGATTGGCTGTCGAAATGAACGGTCTCGGTTTGAGCCTGCAAGTAAACGGAAGTCATAGTTTGGCTGATTAGGGGTTCCATCACGTTGACGGAAACCGCCGCGGTCATTTGCGTCGGGTCGTAGGCGCGCACCAGGTAGAGCAGCATTTCGTTGTCGAAATATTCCGCGCCTTTAAAAGAAACGGTTTTTTCAAAGCTCGCGGACGAATTTATATTATCGATAAATTTAATTTCGCAAGTGTTGTTGGAATAGGCGCAGGCGACGGAGTAGTCGTTTACC
>DAITPX010000169.1:0-3151 GCA_036833365.1 Clostridia bacterium
CTTTAAAGGGGCTCTTTTAGTTAATTTGACTTGTTTTTATTACTTTTATTTACATGGGCAAAAAAAGTATAAAAAAAGAATATCTGATAGATATTTTATATAGTATAAGTCAAATGACGAAATTGGTCAAGAAAAAATTGCATCGGTGTTATTTCGAGGGATTTAGAGAAAAATGATTTGAGGGAGGGAAATTTAATATGCCGCTCGTTACAAGTAAAGAAATGTTCGATAAAGCTTACAAAGGCGGTTACGCCGTCGGCGCTTTTAACGTCAACAACATGGAGCAAATCCAAGGCATAGTCCAGGCGGGGCACGAAACCAATTCGCCGCTGATTTTGCAGATTTCTATGGGGGCGCGAAAATACGCCAATATGATTTATCTCAAAAAGCTCATCGAGGCCGCGGTAATTGAAACCAATTTGCCCATTTGCGTGCACCTCGACCACGGCGACGGGTTCGAAATCTGCAGGCAGTGCGTGGACGACGGTTTCACTTCGGTTATGATAGACGCGTCTCACCTGCCCTTTGAAGAAAACGTCGCGTTGTCAAAACAAGTCGCGGAATACGCCCACTCCCACGGCGTTGTCGTTGAAGCGGAACTGGGTGTTTTGGCGGGAATGGAAGAACACGTCCAAAGCAAATACGGCCGGTTCACAAACCCCGGTGAGGTTGAGGAATTCGTAAGCCGCACGGGCGTGGACAGTTTGGCAATCGCTATCGGCACAAGCCACGGTGCGTTCAAGTTTAAGGGCGCCGCCGAGCTGAGGTTTGATATTTTGGAAGAAGTGGGCAAAAGGCTGCCGGATTTTCCTATCGTGCTTCACGGGGCGAGCAGCGTGCCGCAAAAATTTGTGGAAGAAATCAACCGCTACGGCGGCAAAATGGAGGGCGCGCAAGGCGTGCCCGAAGAGATGTTGCGCCGCGCGGCGGGAATGGCTGTGTGCAAAATAAATATCGACAGCGACATCCGCCTTGCTATTACGGCGAGCATAAGAAAATACCTTGCCGAAAACCCCTCGCATTTTGACCCGAGGCAATACCTAAAGCCCGCGCGCCAGGCCGTCGCCGACATGGTAAAGCACAAAATCCTCAACGTTTTGGGTTCAAACGACAAGGCGTAAATATGATCGAATGAATATACTTTTGAAATCAGTAACTATACTTACTCAAAGTAAGCGGAAAATATAAACAAAGGTAACGATTGGGCAAATCATTGAAACGAGGAAAAATTTTTAAAGTAATATATTCAAAAATTAGGCTAATAGTCATTTTTAAAGTTTAAAATCTCTATTAGCCTTTATATTGAATGGAGCTAAGACTTTTGTGGCGCAATTTGAGCAAATAAAAATCTATAAACACAAAGGTCTCAAAATTTTAGTTACAAAATTACTAAAAACTTAATCCCTGAACTTTTCGCTTTTCTCTACGCTGGTCCAAAATTGGTAGGGCAAAAGGTCGGAAAGTTTCTTGACGTCGTCGTAGCCCAGCACTATTTCGGTGTCTTTGTTTTCGCGGTTGATTTGGCTCATCAGCTCCCTGCACCGTCCGCATGGGGGGAAAAAGGTGTCTTCCCCAACGGCGCACATGGCGATAATGCGCGTTTCGCCGTCCATAATCATTTTGGCTACGCAGGTGTGCTCGGCGCAAAAGCCTATCCCGCAGGTAACCCCTATGTCGATGCCGGTGTAAATTTTCCCGTTTGCGCCCAGCATTGCGACGCCGACGTAACCGGCGTAGTTTTCGTAGTCGAGTTTGCGGTAGCCCTGTACCGACCGCGCGGCGGCAAGCAGTTTTTTGTGTGTTTCGCTAAGCATTTTTTTATCCTCTTTTTTATATTGCCTGATTTTATAAGCGTTTTATTTTTTTGCCAGTCTGGATTAGTTTCATGCTCATTTCTCAAATATATTAATTGCCGATTATATAAAACTGGCAAAAAATTTATGAGAGCGGACAAATAACTGACAGCAATCGCTATCCCTATCGTTATTTTAACGTTTTTGGCCGGCACGCGCCGTTAATAAAAGATACGGAGATTCCTGTGTCGCTGGTTTACTATTAATATATAACCGTTTTGTCCGCGTCGACATATGCGTAGGCGATTTTGTGCTGCGGAATGCCTTCGCCGCTTATTTTTATCGAATTTTTAATCAGCTTGCATACTGTGTCCAGATTTTTATTTTGGTGATAAACCGTGACGAGGGCGTCTCCTTGTTTGACAAAGTCGCCAAGGCTTACCCGCATTTCGAAGCCCACGCTGTGGTCTATCGCTTCGCCCTTGACCGTCCGCCCTCCTCCCAAAAGGGTGACGGCTTTGCCCAGCTGCTGGGTTTCCATCTCCGTTACAAAGCCGCTTCTGTCCGCGCCGACGCCGAGAGTTTCTCCCAGCTCGAACTTTTCGGGGTGGTCGATAAAGACCGTATTCCCGCCTTGCGCCGCAACCATTTCCTTAAATTTCACCAACGCTTTTCCGCTCGTCAGGACGTCCTCGATTATCTTTTGAGCGCCGTTCGAAGTATATTTTCCCGTCAAAACCAAAAGCTTTTCCGCCACGAGGCAAATTTCTTCATAAAGCCGGTTGCGTTTGCCTTTCATTACCTCAATCGCGCCGATTATTTCCAGGCTGTTGCCGACCTTTGACGCAAGCGGCTGCGACATGTCGGTGACGAGAGCCGCGAATTTTTTGCCCGCTTTCGTTCCCACTTTTACCATAAGCTCGGCGAGCTTAACGGCGTTCTCTTTGCTTTTCATAAAAGCGCCCGCGCCGTATTTGACGTCGAGCAGCACCACTCCGGCGCCCGAGGCCAGCTTTTTGCTCATTATGCTGCCGCAAATAAGCGGTATGCTGTCGACGGTCGCCGTCACGTCGCGCAGGGCGTAAAGCTTTTTGTCGGCAGGGGCGAGGTTTTCGGTCTGCCCGATAACGCAGCAGCCCACCTTGTTTACCACGTCGAAAAATTCTTGCTCGCCGAGAGCCGTGTTAAAGCCGGGTATACTTTCGAGCTTGTCGATAGTCCCGCCGGTAAACCCCAGCCCCCGTCCGCTCATTTTGGCGACTTTGATTCCCGCGCACGCCAAAAGCGGCGCCAAAACGAGGGTGGTGGTGTCGCCCACGCCGCCCGTCGAGTGCTTATCGGCTATTATTCCTTCGATA
>DAITPX010000170.1:0-3150 GCA_036833365.1 Clostridia bacterium
AGTGACCGGCGGCGCAAGAGGTTTAGGGCTTGCGATGTGTAAACTATTTGCGAAAAACGGGGCAAGGGTGCTTTCGTGCGATATGGCCGAACCCATCGAAAATATCGACAACGTGGAATATTTCAAATTAAATATCACCGACACCGAAAGCGTTCAAAAGTTTTTCGACACGGCGGTTGAGCGCTACAAAAAAATAGACGTTTTGGTAAACAACGCGGGTATAACCAGAGACGCTATGACGCGCAAAATGACGGACGCCGATTTTGACGCGGTAATCGCTGTCAACCTCAAGGGCGTATTCAACATGACTCGCCTTATCGGGCCTCATATGGAAGCGACCGGCGGCGGAAGCATCATCAACATTTCTTCGGTCGTAGGCGAATACGGCAACATCGGGCAAATCAATTACTCGGCTTCCAAAGCAGGCGTTATCGGCATGACCAAGACGTGGGCCAAGGAATTCGCGAGAAAGGGCGTTCCCGTTCGCTGCAACGCTATTGCTCCCGGTTACTGCATGACGGATATGATGAAAACCGTTCCGGAGGACCTGCTCGCAAAATTCGCCACGCAGACAATGCTTGGCAGGTTGGGACAACCGGAAGAAATCGCAAACGTAGCGCTGTTTTTGGCAAGCGACGAGGCATCGTATGTCACAGGCGCGCTTATTTCGGCTAACGGCGGAATGAGACTTTAAGATTAAATAGATATCGGAGCTAAGAGAAAAATGGAAAAAATCAACGTAGGTATTGTAGGCACGGGAATTTATATTCCCAAGGGCCGGATGAGCGCCAAGGAAATTTCCGAAAAAACCCACGGTGTGTGGAGCGAAGAGGCGGTCATTCAAAAGCTGGGCATTAACGAAAAATCTATCCCCGGGCCGGAGGACGGCACGCAGGAAATGGGCGCAAGGGCGGCGCTGGACTGTCTGAAAAATACGGGCGTAAAGCCCGAAGAAATCGACGTTATCCTTTGTATCGGCGAAGAATGGAAAGAATACCCCATAACGACCTCGGCGCTTTATATCCAGGACAGAATCGGCGCTGTCAACGCTTGGGGAATCGACGTTCAAAACAGGTGCTGCACGTGCGTTTCGGCGATTAAAATAGCCGTCGACATGCTTAAGGCTGACCCCGAAATCAGCACAATAATGATAGCGGGCGGTTACAGAAACGGCGACTTTGTGGATTATACCGACAAAGATATGTCCATGATGTACGACCTTGCCGCGGGCGCCGGCGCAATGATACTGAAGAAGAATTACGGCAAAAACCTAGTTTTGGGTTCTCACATTATTTCCGACGGCAGCCTGTCCCGCACGGCAGGCGTGGAAATCGGCGGAATCTCCAAGCCTTTCACGCGTGACAATATAGAAGAGGGATACAAGTCCTTAAGGCTTTTTGACTCTACGAAAATGAAGACAAGGCTCAACGAAGTCAGTATGCCCAACTGGCTGACATGTATCGACAAATCCCTCGAACAAGCGCATAAAACGCGCGCGGACTTGGGCTACCTTGCCATACTTCACTTTAAGAGGTCGGCGCATTATTCTCTCCTAAACGACTTGGGGCTGAAACCCGAGCAATCAATTTACCTCGACAATTACGGTCACATCGGGCAAATCGACCAAATCCTGTCAATCCACCTAGGATTGAAAGAAGGAAAAATCAAAAACGGCACGCTTATTTGTACGCTTGCCGCAGGTATCGGTTACGTATGGGCGGCAAATGTAATCCAATGGGGTTAACAAATGATTTTTATTGTAAATTCACTCACTAATTCGCTGTTTTCTATCGCGGTTTTGGCGCTGGCGACGATGGGTATAACGCTTATATTCAAAACGTCCTACACAACAAACTTCGCCCAGGGCTCCATTTCCGTGATAGGCGGCTACGTCGCGGCGCTTCTTTGCGCCAAAAGCGGCTTCAGCGTTTGGGCGGCGCTCCCAATCGCGATGGCGGCAAGCTTCGTTTTCGCGGGGCTTGTCGACTTCGTGCTGTTCCAGCACGGGAGAGGCGTCAACGCCCTCGGAAAACAGATTATTACCATGGGACTGGTGCTGCTTATAACCGGCGCCATCCCCATGATTGTGGGAAGCGCGGAAATCATAGTAAATATGACTTTTCTGCAGAAAATCTGGACGTTTTCCACGGCAAACGGAGACATTGTCCTTAGCGCCAATTCGCTGTTCTGCTTTGGTATAACGGTACTTATCATCGGCGTGATATTTGCCCTTTTGAAATACAGCAAATGGGGCATAAGCGTTCGTGCCACCGCGGCTAACGAGCAGGTCGCCCAGCTTATGGGCATAAACACCCGTTTCGTAACCACGTTTACCTGGGGCATAGCCGGCGCACTTGGCGCGCTTTCGGCGATAATGCTTTTGAGCATAAACCAAATCACCGTGGGTTACATGGTGGGCACTCAGGTCGACGCTTTTATGGCGGGCATACTGGGCGGGCTCAACACCTTTGCGGGGCCTATCGTGGGCGCGGTTTTGATACCTATTATAAGATATATATTAAAATACCAAATTAACGAGTGGGCGGACGTATGCCTGTACGCCGTGATACTCTTCGTCGTGCTCCTGCGCCCGACAGGGCTTTTGGGCAAAAAGACGATTATAAAGGTGTGATATGGGAGAATTAAGAAAAGCTTACATCAAGCGGGAAAATTTAATATCGCCAAAAGAAAAAACTCCCTTAAACAATATTCTGAAAGACCAGCGGGTTTTGTACGTTTTGTTCGGAGTGCTGCTCGTTTTGCTGCAATGCTCGGATTTGCTAAAAGTCAGCCAGATGCGCGCAATCGGCACTACCGTTATTTACGCGATAGCCGCGCTGGGGTTTTGCAACCTTTTGGGTTTTTCGGGCCTGGCGAGCCTCGGCACCGCGGGGTTTATGGGGCTGGGCTCCTACGCAGCGTTTTACTTGATGACAAAGCTGCAGGTTCCGTTTTTGGCGACGATGGCCGTGGTGGTTGTCACTGCCGTGGTGCTCGGTGTGGTCATAGGCTTTATTTCGCTTAGGATTCAGGGCATATTCCTCGCCATAATAACTTTGGGTTTGTCGGAGATACTGGTAAACCTTTTCATTACGTTTTTTGGCGCGAAAGGCGTTTTGGTGACTACCGCCGAATATAAAACTTTCTTTT
>DAITPX010000171.1:0-3149 GCA_036833365.1 Clostridia bacterium
CGATATGGAAGTTGTTGCAACTAACGACCTCAAAATCGCGCAACCCGACTACTGGGCATATCTTATGAAATATGACTCGGTTCACGGCACCTTTAAGGGCACTATCGAACCCACCCAGGACGGTGTTTTGGTAAACGGCAAAGAGATAAAAATTTTCGGCAATCCCGACCCGGCGAAATGCCCTTGGGGCGCGCTGGGTGTGGACGTTGTTATCGAAGCTACGGGCGCATTGACCACGCTTGAAAAAGCGAGCTGGCACCTGAACGGAGGCGCGAAAAAAGTCGTCGTTACCGCGCCCAGCGACGCGCCTATGTATATCGTGGGCGTAAACGAAGAAAATTATAAAAACGAAACTGTCGTATCAAACGCAAGCTGCACCACAAACTGCCTCGCGCCGCTGGCAAAAATCATAAATAACAAATTCGGCATCGAAACGGGCTTTATGACCACGATTCACGCAATGACGGGTTCGCAAAGCGTGGTTGATATGGCTTCGCCAAAGCAATGGCGGATGGGGCGCGCCGCGTCTGGCAACATTATTCCCGCTCCCACAGGCGCCGCGAAAGCCGTGGGCAAGGTTATCCCGTCGCTGAACGGCAAACTGACGGGCATGGCGTTCCGCGTGCCGGTTTTGAACGTTTCGTCGGTGGACTTTACATGCAACCTCAGGACTCCGACGACCCTCGACGAAATCAGCAAGGAAATCAAACGCGCATCGGAAAACGAAATGAAGATGAGCGTGACCTACACCGAAGAAGAGGTCGTTTCCAGCGACCTGCTGGGCGAAACCACCTGCACGTACGACTCCAAAGCAAGCATGCAGCTTTCGCCGACGTTTTTCAAGCTTATCGCATGGTACGACAACGAAAGGGGCTATTCGCGCAAGGTTGTCGAGCTGGCGGAGTTTGTCTGCCGCTAAAGCCTCGGACTTACGGAATTAAATCATCTGCCTGAAATAGGCAAATCAAAACGGACGGGAAACCGTCCGTTTTGTTTCTTTTAACTTTAGGGAAATTTTGCCAAAAGTACATTCCTGCGGCGCCGAAATAAGTTTAAATACCCGCGGCTGCCTTCAAAATGCTTATTACAAGGTTGCGAATTTGTTTATCGCGTCGGTAAGCTGCTGGTTTTCGGCGTAGTCCACAGGATAAAGGTTGTTTTTCTGCATATATTTGAAGCAGTCGTACTGGGTGTTGGTCACGTCGGTATGAACGGTGGTCAGCGTTTTCCTCATTTTGGGGCAGCTGCTTTCCAAAATCGCGTCCATATAAAGTTTAGCTAAGTTTTTTTCGGTAGATAAAATATCTTTAATAATTTGTTCGTCGTTCAATTGAGTTTGTTTCATGTGTTTTCTCTCCTTTAGGATTTTTGGTGCGACTTCAGGTAGTTGTAAACCGTGGTGTAGCGGGTTTTGGTCGCTTCCTGCAAATTTGTTACAAGTGTTTTTAAATTTTGGTCTTTTACGTTGGAAGCGTAAATCGTAAGTTTTTCATAATTCAATTTTTCCGCGTCCAGTACGTCGTTAAGGCCTTGCAAATTTTTTAAGGCTATTTGGTTGGTCATATTATTCCTCCGTATTTTGATATTTTTATTATAACCTTTGGCATATTTTTTTATTCATTTAGTATAATTGAATTATTAAAATAAGTAATGGTAATCTCAAAAATCCAAATGGCCTACCATTGCGCCGGCTCCCCGTATCAATTTTAGTTTCGGCGTTACTGGTCAATAAAGTTTGTCGAAATTTTGCCGCATAAAAACGATAAAAATAAAAGATAAAACCCCGAAAAAAAACAGCTTCTCGGGGTTTTTATCTATTGAAAAAAGGAGGAAGTTTGGTAAACGTATCTATTCTTCTGCTCTTATTTTTAGCTTGCGGTGTTTTGTTCGGCTCCGACTGTGCCGTTGTCCAGCTTTACGTAAGCGGCGTATTGGTGCGTTGAATTTTTCGCGCGCTCGCACATGGTTTGGTACACCTTGTCCCTGAGCATTTTTTGGTTTTCTTTGACGCCGAGGCTCATGTCAGGAAAAAACGGCCCGTCTATATAAACAGTGGTTTTGGGCAGTTTTCCGAAACGCGGCTTCTGGTATGTTTTGGTAAAGCAAAACACCGGCTTGTTGTTTTCCGCGGGGTACTTGAACGAGGCGTCGCGGAAGGGCCTGATTTTTGTGTAATACGGCCATATATGCGCCGCGGGATAAATCACGATGCAGTTTTTTTTGCGCGCGCGTTTGTTCACCGCGTCCTTAAGCGACTTCAGCGCGCGCAACTCTGTCGGCACCGGCATACCGCCCAGCATTTTTACGATTGTGCTTACAACGGGAATGGACACCGCATCGGGGCTTGCTATCATATAAGCTTTTTTGGGAAAAGTAATCATCGAGGGCGAAAAGGCGTCGCCCACGCCGTTAGTATGGTTGCCGTAAAGGAAGTATCCCGTTTTGCGGTAACCCCGGAACGCTTTTTTGTTGACGTAACGCTCCCCGAAAGCGATTTTTTGAAAAAGAAAAACCAGCGGCGTGGCGATAAAACGGTACAGCACAAACGCGCAAAAATTCCACAGCGGGTTTTTGCTGATGTACTTGTGCTCTGCGCGCACGGGTTTTTGAGAAATATTCGTGCCTGCAAAGTCGTCGTTCAATTCGTCTTGGTAATAATAAACTTTCATTTTTTCCCTGATTTTCCGAAAAGAAAACTATTATGCGGATTTATTTTTCTCTATCGCTTCCAACAGCATCTGCTCCATTTTGTCCATGCACATGCCCTGGTCGAAATTGGGCGCCATTTTTTTGTATTTTTCCTTGTAAACTTGTATCAGCTCTTTGTTTTCGTACCAAAAATCAAGCTTCTTCGCAAGGTCTTTGGGGTCATTCATTTTAAACAAATTGTTTTCGTCCAAGGCGAACGCGCGCGTCGCGCTTTTGGGCGAGTCGCAGATGACGGGAACCAAGCCGCTTACTATAGCCTCGGTGCAGGCAATCGCCTCGATTTCGATAGTCGCGGTGTGAACGTACAAATCGGCGCCGTTAAGCAGCCCTATCAGTTCGTCGCGCGCGAACAGGTTAAATTCGCAGTCCGCGCCGCATTTGCGCGCCAGTTTTATGTATTTTTCTTTTAAGGGGCCCGCCCCCGCGAAAATTATCTTTAT
>DAITPX010000172.1:0-3119 GCA_036833365.1 Clostridia bacterium
ATGCTTTCGGTGGGCGCGTCGGGGCTTATTTCCGTCGTTTCCAACGTCTGCCCCGCCTTTGTGTCGAAAGTAATCCGCGAACAAAAGCCGCTTGATTTTTACACGCTCAAAACGGTTTCCGACCTTTGCTTTTTGCAGACCAACCCGATACCGATTAAATACATAATGCACAAGCTCGGGCTAATAAACGAATATTACCTCCGCCTGCCGCTCTTCCCGATGCCCGACGCCCTCCGCAAAAAAATCGACGCGTCCCTCCCCCTCTTCGCCCAACTGCTTAAAGAAGAGCCCTCAAACCGTTGATTTAAAAGCGGGCTAAAACTCACCGAAAATATTTATCGAAAACTAGCCGAGTTATTTACAAATAAAGCGCGCATAAAAACTTAAAGCATTTCATGAAAAGCGTGATTTATATCCGCTTCGTTCACAACCCATATCTAAAATTTACTGCGCCAACATTTATTTCTTTAAAATCCTAAAAATACTCCTTGCGCTCAAAATACCCGCTGCCCCGATATGAAGGATAGCCGGCCTTTTTGCAACGGTAAAATCCGGCGATTTCCGGCAAAAATTATATCTCATATTGATTTTTAAAGCGCGCTCATCTGCGCGCTTATTTCGCTGCGAAATCTTTAAAATATATCTGGCAATAGGTTTCCAAATCCAAAAATGTTAAAAGTAATTGCTACTAAGTCTACAAGTTCTCTTAACTTCTAACAACTTTGTTTTTTAAACCCAAAAAATTTCGCCCTCTCAAATATAAAAGCGCCTAACCTAAAATATACTATATTGTGCTTTTTATTCCGATAGCAAAAAAAGCATGGCCTGCAAAGGCAATTATTTTGGCTCGCTTGTTGACCGCTCCCAAATATTCGTCCCTAAAATGCCGCATTTTATCGTTCGCCCTCACTTGTTGGCGGACCGCAGATATTCGCCCTATAAAAATGCTGCACATTTTACCGTTCAGGGGCGGCGCCGACAAATTGCACATACCCCGCGGCTTTGTCGCTAAAACGCTAACGGCGCAGTCGTAGGGCTTGCCCGAAACGTCACTTGCAGGCGAGTTAGCGGATAAAACCGCGGCACGCGTTTATTTCGCTTCCCCTCCCCGCGAAACGCGATTACAGGCGAGATGTGTTGAGTTTACCCGCGTATAATACCCACCCTCGGCGAATAAATAATCGTCGGATGCACAAAAATGTCGATTAAAACTGTTTTGAACAAGAAATAAAGGAAATTTATAAAAATGAAAGTCATCATTTGGGGCAGCGGAAAACTCGGCTGCGCGGCCGCGGAATACCTCGAAAAACACGGCGTCGAGTACTGCGTCAAAACAAAAAACGCGCCCATGCCTCCGCGCGGCGATGTGATTATGGATTTTTCCGCGCCCGAAGCGCTGGACGAGGTGCTCTGCTACGCGGTCCAAAACCGCCTCCCCCTGGTCATAGGCGTCACGGGGCACACGCGCGGCCAAATCGAATCCATACGCGCGGCGGCGGAACACATCCCCGTCGTTTACGAAAGCAACTTCAGCCGCGGCATTTTCGCACTCAAGCGCTGTCTCGCACTTTTAAAAAGGCTTTTGCCCGATTGGCAAAGCGCCATTGTCGAGCTCCACCGCGAGGAAAAAAAGGACGCCCCCAGCGGCACGGCACTCGCGCTCAATTCGGTGCTTTCCGCAAACGAAATCCACTCGATAAGGCTGGGGCAGGAAAAAGGCACTCATCAGATTTTGCTTTTCGGCGACGGCGAAAAGCTCACGCTGACGCACACGGCGGATTCGCTCGACGCGTTTATCTCGGGCGCGTTTTTGGCTTGCAGGCATATTTTAAATATGGACAAAGGCCTCGTCACCTTCGGCGAAATATTGGAAAATTAATACTATTCGGTTTCCTCCAATCCCTGACTTTCGGCAAAAAGGCGGAAAAACTTTGCAATTTTTTTGCATTACCAAAAGAAGCAAAAAAAATATGACAAAAAAATAAAAAAATACTAACACTTCTTTTGTTTGTCAACTTAACCTCATTTGATAAACTTCGTATCACTAAATATATTTTATTTCAGAAAATTAACCTAAATTAATTATATTTGGACAGGAAATTAAGCGGTTATTTTATCCATGGCGTTTCCCCGTAAAGTCATTTGACCGAATCTGATAAACGCAGGTCTTAGAAAGTGCCTGAGAAGGAAAATTAAAGTGCGTATCGGTTTTGTCAAGATGCTGCAAAATACGATTGAGAGCATGCGACTTGCCTGTTTCATCTTCAATAAATTTCACGTTTCCGCTGCCCATTACGCTGTCAAACCTCCAACTGTACGCACAAGGGTTTTCAGGTATTGTTTTAATTAGCTCGTTTACGCAATCCATTTGAAAATACACTGCCGGATTTTTTCTTAAAATATCCATTTTTCTGCCTTCCAGGGCGCTGTGGAGATACAAAATCAAATCATTGCCTTCGCGGTCATATCCAAAATTCAGCGCCACAACATAAGGTTTTCCTTCATCTGCCATGCCGATATGAACGGCGCTGCAATTTTCAACAACCTCAAAAACCTCGTTGATGTCTTTTATCTCTCTTTCTTTTCGTCTCATACAATTACCTCATTTCAGCATTTGTATTATATTGCATTTATAAATAATTCAAAATTATACCGCATATTTTTTTAAGTATATCACAAAATCGTTCACGCTAAGCCAGTAACTTTTATTCAGAATAAGTTAAAATAATATGGCAACATTATAGGGTGATTAAATACAGAACCGTTGCAAAAACGTCTCCTGTAAAAACGCAATACCGTCTCATATCAAAAGACGGTATTTGCGTTTTTATTTTAATTGTGCATCGTGTCAAAATTCCCTGAAAAAATTACAACAAAGTGCTTCCTGAATAAATATGGAAAATGTATTGCCAAGCTGAGGTTTTATTATTTCTCAATTTAACCGCAAATTTTCCCGAAACTCCTTACCCCTTCTTCTTATAAACAATCCTGTGGCAGTTGTCGCAGCGGATATAGCCCTTCTCCTCTATGTTCCCCAAAATCCCGCTCGGTATTTCCATCTGGCACCCGCCGCAGCGGTTTTCCACCAGCGGCACGAAAGGCGGGTAAATCCCCTGCCC
>DAITPX010000173.1:0-3113 GCA_036833365.1 Clostridia bacterium
CGCCGCGGAAGTCGCTTGACATTTTGTCGATTTCGTCGAAAAGCATGACTGGGTTGCAGGACTGCGCCTGCCTGAGAAGGTAAATAATTTTTCCCGGGATAGCGCCGACGTAAGTGCGCCTGTGCCCCCGTATTTCCGCCTCGTCCCTTACGCCGCCCAGGCTCATGCGGACGTATTTTCTTTCCAATGCTCTCGCTATAGAGCGCACTATCGAGGTTTTGCCCACGCCCGGGGGCCCGACAAAGCAAAGTATGGGGCCGTTAAGCCCGCCCGTAAGCTGCATCACGGCGAGGTATTCGATAATCCTTTGCTTTATTTTGTCCAGACCGAAATGGTCCTCGTCCAAAATTTGGCGGGCGAGCGCTAAATCCTTGTTGTCTTTGGTCTGTTTGCCCCACGGAAGCTCGGTAAGCCATTCGACGTAACCGCGTATAACAGCGGCGTCGGGCGAGGATGGTGCCATCTTCGCCATGCGCTGAACCTCCTTATAAGCCTTAACAGCCACCTCTTTGGGCATTTTGCTTTTGTCGATTTTCTTTTCAAGCTCTACACTCTCGTCCTCGTCGTTGCCCAGCTCGTGGCTTATGGCGCGGATTTGCTCCTTGAGGTAATATTCCTTCTGCCCTTTGTCGATTTGCCTTTTAACGCGGTTGACGATTTTTTTGTCGATTTTAGCCAGTTCTACCTCGTTAACCAAAATTTTACAAAGACTCTCCAGCCGCTTTTCGGTGGACAAATTTTGCAAAATCTGCTGCTTTTCCTCGTCGCGGTAAACCACCTCGTTGGCGATTACGTTTACATACATGTTGGGTTCGTATATTTCGGCGGCGCGGATAATCGTCTCCTTGGAAATTTTGTTGCTGTTTACTCCAAGTTCCGCCACCAGGTCGCGCGACGTGCGCATAAGCGCCTCCGCCTCCACGCTGTCGTTTGTGGCGTACTCCAAGCCTTGAAGCCTCACCACGTGGCACTCCTCGTCGGGCACATATTCCTCGATTTTCGCGGGGTAAAGCCCCTTGATTATGGCGCGCGCGCTGTCGCTCGTCAGCTTTATGACCTGCAAAACCTTGGCGACGGCGCCGATATAGTAGATGTCCTCGCTTTTGGGTTCGGCGGTAGCCAGGTCTTTTTGGGCGGCCAAAAATATCATGCTTTGTTCCTTGGACGACCTGTCGAGCGCGGCTAGGGATTTTTTGCGCCCGATGTCGATGGAAACGGTGGTGTCGGGAAAAACCACCATTCCGCGAAGCGCTATCATGGGCAATATAATGGTTTCTTTATTCAATGTATACCTCAATTTTAAATTAATTTTATTTTCTTATCAGAGCGCGCATGTTGTGCGGCTCGTGAATCGCGTTTATTTCTATGTTTTGTAATCCGTAAATATTTTTAACGTTTCAGAAGTGTAATTTATGTCTTTTGCATATTAAATTCGCGCAACCGAAACAAGGACGGTTTAGCTATGACTGACCATTTGCATTACAAGCAGAGGGTCTCAGGCGTTATTCATAAACCTTATATAAAAACAAATAACCCGTCTTGTTAAGCCTGTCCCATCATGCCGTATTTAATCACCCATGCGGCACGGAACAAATTACAGTTCCGTAATTATTATTATAAATTAAAACGCTTTTTATTGCAATTGTTCTTGAGCAATACCCTTTTTTAAATCGGGCTCCGCGATAAGGCGACGGAGAGATTTTGTTTCGGTATCGGTTACCAGGTTCTTTCGTTCACTAAAGCCGTCGATTTAAGATAATAATTTAGATTATACTTCAAAATTAATAATCCGTTTATTCGACAAAAGGCCGAAGCTTTCCTCGGCCTTTTGGGAACGGCATTGAAGCCGCAAATTTTTTAAAGCTATTTAGTTAATTTTTTTACTTATAACTAAATTCAGCTCGGATTGTCAAGCTATTTTTGTGCGGTCGCGGATGACTTCGGGTTTTTTGCCTCCCGTGACGCATTCCTTATGAATCCTGATTCCGATTATAGATTTGTCGTTGGGGGCGTCGTACATAAAGTCGAGCATAATGTTTTCCATAATAGACCTTAGACCCCTCGCGCCCGTTTTGAGCTTGATTGACTTTTTGGCGACTTCCTCCAGCGCGTCGACGTCGAACTCAAGCTTGACGTTGTCCAGCCACAGCAATTTTTGGTATTGCTTGACAAGCGAGTTTTTGGGTTCGGTCAGGATTTTTACCAGCGCCCTTTCGTCCAAAGGAGTAAGCCCGACTATTATAGGCAGCCTGCCAACAAACTCGGGTATAAGCCCGTATTTTATAAAATCCTGAGGCTGTGCCTGCTCGACAAGCTTGACTGCGTCAAACTCGCCGCTGACGCGGATTTCGCTGCCGAAGCCTAGAGAGCTTTTTTCCATGCGTTTTTCAACGATTTTGTCAAGCCCGATAAACGCCCCGCCGCATATAAACAATATATTGCTGGTGTCAATCGAGAGCATTTCCTGCGACGGGTGCTTGCGCCCGCCCTGCGGCGGCACGTTGGCTACGGTGCTTTCGATAATTTTCAGTAAAGCCTGCTGCACGCCCTCGCCCGAAACGTCGCGCGTGATAGAAACGTTTTCGGTTTTTTTTGCAATTTTGTCTATTTCGTCGATATAAATGATACCTTTTTGCGCCTTTTCGATGTCGTAGTCGGCGTTTTGGATAAGCTTGAGCAGCACGTTTTCGACGTCTTCGCCGACATATCCCGCCTCCGTCAAGGTCGTGGCATCGGCGACTGCAAAGGGCACGTCCAAAATGCGCGCCAGCGTTTTTGCCAAAAGGGTTTTGCCCGAGCCCGTGGGCCCAAGCATCAGAATATTGCTTTTTTCAAGCTCCACGTTGTCGTCCTTGACAGAGCTTTGGCTTTTTATGCGCTTGTAGTGGTTGTAGACCGCTACCGACAAAATTTTCTTGGCCGCGTCCTGCCCAACGACGTATTCGTCAAGACGGTCTTTTATTTGCGCGGGCGTTGGCAGCTCGAAGCTTTCGGGAGATTTGTCCTCTTTTTTCTTCTCCAAAAGCGACTGGCAAATCTGCACGCACTCGTCGCATATATAAATTCCGCCCGGGCCGGTGAGCAAAACCCCCACTTTGTCTTCGGGCCTGCCG
>DAITPX010000174.1:0-1429 GCA_036833365.1 Clostridia bacterium
TGGTAATGCTTTTCACCGACAGCCACAGCATCCGCGACGTGCTTTTGTTCCCGACCATGAAACCGCTGGGGAAATAAACAAAAAAACACCTTAAAACCGCAGCTAAGGCGCGCTCCGTGCCGTCACCGATAAGGTGGCGCCGCATGGGCTCCCCCGTGCTTGCGGTTTTTTTAAAGAAAGGAGAAAAAATGAAAACGGCGATATTGCTTAATTCCGACGAAATCGGCGCCGTCGCCGAGAAGGACGTCATCTGCGCCGACGGCGGTTACCGTTATTCCGAAGGCAAAAATGTCCTCGCCGTCGTCGGCGACTTCGACAGCGTTCCGGCTTTGCCCGAGGGTGTAAAGGTAGTGCGCTACCCCGAGCACAAAGACATGACGGACGGCGAAATAGCCGTCAGGTACGCCGTAAGCGAAGGGTACGGCGAGCTTAATATTTACGGCGCGACGGGCGGCAGGCTCGACCATGTTTTGGGCAACCTTTCGCTTTTGGGGCTGGCAAGCTCGCTGGGCGCAAAGGCGAAAATTACCGCCCCCGGCTTTACCGTTTATTTTACCGACAAAACGCTTTCCTTCGCCGCGAAAAAAGGGCAAATTGTTTCGGTGTTCGCCTACGGCGGCGACGCGGTGGTGGAATATCAAAGAGGCATGTCCTATCCGATGGACATGCTGCGCCTCGTCAGCTTCAACACAAGGGGCATATCCAACATAGCTGTGGGAAACGGGGTGGAAATCAAGGTGGCTTCGGGCAAAATATTGGTATTCCACTTTGACGCCGAATAGGGATAAAACGGCTGAAAGGAGTGTTTTGCCGTGTCCGCTCAAACCGTCACGGGAAAGCTCAAAAGGCAATATTCTATCGGGATGGTTACGAGAATCGAAAGGGAGTCATTTTCATTACGTTCAGCGAAATAACGATAATGTATTACCCATAATCGCGGGAAAGGGCAACAATATCTTGAAAGGCAACATCGGCGATGGCGAATGTACAGAAGTGTCCGCCCTGCCTTGTGGTTAAAGTTGGAGTTGGAAATCTTGGGTATGTTGACTACCGTTACAATATAAATAAATTATTTTTGAGGAGATTTAAAATGAGTAAATACGAAAACGCGATGAAGCTTATGGAGGAACGTTGCGGAAACGGTAAAGAAGAAGTTATTGCCCTTGCGACAATATCACTATCCCCGAACGCTGCCGGTAATCCCCGCCCCGCTGTCCGTATGGTTTGCGCTTATTATGAAGACGGAGTATTTTATGTTTCTACGGACGCAAAGAAAAGTAAAACGTTGCAAATTGAGAAGAACAACGAGGTTTCCGTCTGCGGGTTAGGCTGGTACGCTTTACATGGCACGGCTGAAAATCTCGGTTGGGTCAAGGACGAAAAAAATGCGGAAATCAGAGCAAATTTTAAGAAAATCTTCGACTGGTTC
>DAITPX010000174.1:1439-3106 GCA_036833365.1 Clostridia bacterium
ACAAGCAGCGGAGCATGTGGTTTAATTCGAAGCAACGCGAAGAACCTTACCAAGACTTGAAAATCTTCGACTGGTTCGATGAAGTTGGCGACGAAGACAACCCGAACTCGATTGTTTTGCGTATCACTCTCACAGAGGGTACTATTACTGACAACGAAAGAAAATACGGCGAACGGCAGTATGAGGTTGATTTTATCAATAAAACGGCGAAATAAATAAATCCGTACAGCATAAGATTTCTGCATCTATCCTATCTCCTCACCCATTTTCCGGATTATGTGATATCTTTTTTGTCAACTAGCCCTATGGGATAGAGCAACTAAGATATTAATTTTATCAATTCACTACAGCCTGTTGTGGTGTAGATAAATAAAGCATAAGTTTTGAGATAACCCAGAATAATCCGATGTCGCAGGCGGGTTGTGGTATAGCAAATGCAAGGCCGTTTTGCGGTTTTAAAAATTAAATTCTCCAAACGTTATTGGGTTCGCGGGCGGTTCGGTGACGGATTTTAAAACCAAAGGCGGACAGAGGAGATACCGCGTTTTTGTCCATTGGGGCAGTGCCTAACCAAACAAAACCCCAATATGACCTCGGGGGAGTCGGCCGCGTTTATCCTCCGGGTGGAAATTTAAAAATTTTCCTATAAAAAAAACGGGTATGTTCTATAAAAAAACATACCGTTTTTTCACGGTTTTTTTATGGTTTTTAAGCGTTTTTTCACGGTTTTTGCGTGAAAATTTCGCGTTAATCGCGTGATAATTTTGTGTAATTTGAACGCTAGATGTAAATATCGATACCAGGAAATCGCGCATTATTCTGCAGGTCAAAAAACCGGTTTTTGAGGTAAATTTATCCAAACGACCCGTGCCGGCGGCTTGTTTTTTAAAAATTTAAAGCCTCCTGCCGGCGGTTATATAGTCGTTTTCGTTAAGCAATCTTTTGAAGGACGCCGACGCGAACAGTAGCGCAGCTATGGCTAAAACTATGGCGAAATCGGCGAAGGTGAACGCGTTATACAAAAAGCTCCACGCGACCGCGCCGTAGTTTTCGGGGTCTCCGGAACCGAAAACGAAAATTCCGCTGACGACATGGGAGGCGTAACGTATCATTTCGACAATAAGCCCGCCCAAGGCGAATTGCGCGAAGGGGCGCCCGTTTAGGACAGAACGCTCTTTCAAAATCCCCGTAAGGCCGATTGCTCCGAAGGCCAGCGGGTAGTCCAGCAAGAACTGGACGGGGTGGTAAAACCACGGCGCCTGCACAAACTGCAAAAAGCCGTAAACCAAGCCCGCCAAAATGCCTTTTCTGCCCCCGAACATAAAGGAATAGAGCATTAGCGGCAGCAGGCTGCCAAAAGTTATCGACCCGCCCTGCGGCAGCTCGAAAAGCCTCATATACGACAGCGCGAAGCTCATTGCTATGCAAATTGCGGCGTAGGAAATCGATTTGGATTTGTCGCCCTCCTGCTTTTTGCATGCCGCGAAGGTCAATACCGCTATAACCGCAATTATCGCGGCGGTAAAAAGGTAAAGCAAAAGCTCGCTGCTCGGTTCCTTTTCGCTTTCGCCGTACATTTGGATTGACTTTACCACCAACAGCGCCATGAGAGCCAACCCGATCAGCCACAGCGAGGTTTTGATAACGGCGGGCAGCTTTTCGGGACG
>DAITPX010000175.1:0-2471 GCA_036833365.1 Clostridia bacterium
CAAATTCTTCTCTCATTTTTCTTTGTTTCCGCAGCAATACGTTTTTTCTAAAAGTTATTATTTTTACAAGTTTTTAATATGTATTTCCTTGCCGTTGTCGGCCGTTTCGCCGCAAGGGCTGTAACCCATTTTCAGCCAGAAAAGCCTGCTGCCTTCCAGCGCGGGCGTAAGGCTGATTTGTTTTACCCCGCGCGCCGCAAGCCCTTTTTCCAAATCGAAATACAGCCGCCTGCCCGCTCCTTTGCCCCTGAGGCTTTTTTCGATGCAAAACTCCATCAGAAAAACTTTCTCGTTTCCCTCTTCCTGATAAATACAGACAGCGGCCAGCCGTTCGCCGTCATACGCCGCCAAAAGCGCCGTCGGGTTAAGGCTCCTCAAAGAAATTTCCTCAATCGCGCCGCGGTACTCCCCGCCCAAAAAATACTCCAGGTCCTTGGCGTCGGTGATTATTTCTTCAAAATACGGCACGGTAAAATCCCAAAACTCTTCCATGGCTTTTTTGTCGGACGTGTCGACTTTTACCCATTCCATAGCAAAATTGTACCATGCCGCGGCGCTTTTTGCAATAAGGAAAAAACCGCTTCAGCATATGGCGGTTTTTTGGTTTTCATTTATTAGTCTATGCCGTAGCAGCGCGGCAGCCTTCTTTTGTGCTCGGTATGAAGGTGAAAGCGGTCGATAACGGCTTTCGCCTCGGGACTTGCCTCGCCTGACATAATATATTTGTCGATTTCGCGGTAGCTGACGCCCATTTCCTTTTCGTCGGTCTGCCCCTCAAAAAGCCCCGCGCTGGGCGCTTTTTCAATAATGCTTTCGGGCGCGCCGAGGTAACGCAGAAATTCGAAAATCTCGGTCGCGGTAAGGTCGGCGATTGCGTCGAAATCGAACGCGCCGTCGCCCCACTTGGTAAAATAGCCCATATACCTTTCGCTGGCGTTACCCGTGCCGGCAACCAGATAATTTTTGGACTGAGCCACCGCGTACAGCGCCGTCATTCTGAGCCGCGGAGCGATGTTGATTTCCGCCGCGCGCTTAACCTCAAAAGACTTGCCCATACTTTCGGCAAGCGCCTCTTTGGCTTTTGTAAGGTCGACTTCTATATACGGAATCCCGAATTTTTCGCTGAGCTTCACGGCGTCGGAGCGGTCGCTGCCGTAATTTATTTTGCTCGAACAGGGCATGATAACGCCCAGCACGTTATCCGTAGCCATTTTCGACAAAATCCCCACAAGCGCGCAATCCTTGCCCCCGCTGTTGCCGAACACAATCCCGTCGGCGCGCGCCTCTACAAGGTATTCCCTTATAAATTCCACCCTTTTAAGGACCTCTTGCTGCCAGTCACGCATTGGTACTTTCCTCCTCGAATATCTCCTCTTTTTCCTCGGCCGCAAGCTCGGTTTCCTTTCGCGCACGGTAATCGGCGGCAAATTTTTTAGCGTCGGGCAGGATTGAAATGTAATATCCCGCCCCGAAAACAAACGCCAACGCCCTGCACAAAACCAAAAAAACGGTCCTAAGCACGGGAACCCACGAAAAAAGCGCATAAATTAAAAAGTTCAACAAGTCAAGCGGCAAAAGCGCGAAAAATAGCGGCGCGCCCAAAACGACGCAAAGCGTTTTGAGGAGCACATAATGCCATCGCCTGCTTGTATAAGTAAAAATCGCCTTTATTCTCGACTTGTAGTATTCTTTCATAAAAACCTTCTTTAGTTTAATCATTTTTTAGGTTTATCAAACCGCCTGTGTTTTTATATGTCTCTAATTTATAATATAAAAATTATTAACCCGCCGCGCAAATTACCCTTTCCTTTGTTATTAAAATCCGTCGAAAACTCCAAATAACCTGCCGAGGTTTCCGCTTACTTAAATTCGCTCTTGCGCCAATTAATTCGCGCGTATATTTTAAATAATGCCTAAAAAGCTATTTTTCGTTGGCGCGGCAGCATTCCGCAATGCGCCGAAGCCCCCGTTTCAGTTGAATCCGCGGGCACGCGATATTAATCCTCACCCAACCGCCGTAATCTTTGCCGTACATTTCGCCCGTGTTGAGGGTTATGCCGTGCTTTTGCATTTCCCTGTCAATCGTTTCGCCGTCGAGCCCCAAGTATGTCAGATTGACAAAGGCTAGGTAGGTGCCGTCCATTTGCGCGACGACAGCTTTAGGCAGGCGTTTTTGGAAAAATTTCACCATATAACGGTAATTTTTCTGCAAAAATTTGTTTTGCCGTTTCACCCAGCCGCCGCATTTTTTGTAAGCGGTTTCCGCCGCAATCATTCCCATAAGGTTGACGTGCCCGCAAAAGATTTCGTTCTGCCTGTCGTCGAAAGCTTTTTTGTGCGCGGGGTTATTGAAGATGATATTGCTGGTAAAAAGCCCCGCCAGATTGAAAGTTTTGCTGGGCGCGCCGCATACTATGATATTTTCGTAGCGGCCGAAGAACCTCCCCGCCGAAACGAACGCTGCCCCGCCG
>DAITPX010000175.1:2491-3057 GCA_036833365.1 Clostridia bacterium
ACAAAATCGCAGTGGATTTCGTCGGAAATAAGCAAAACGCCGTGTTTTTTGCATAATTCGACAACTTTTTCTACATCATCGGCGCTCCAAATCCTTCCCACGGGATTGTGCGGACTGCAAAACAAAAACGCTTTTGCACCCTCGAGCTTTTTGTCCAAATCGTCGAAATCAATGGAAAATTTGACGCCGTCGAACAAAAGGGCGTTGTTGACCACCTCGCTGCCGATATTTTTAAGCACGCCGAAAAACGCGTTGTAAACAGGCTCCTGTACGACCACCTTGTCGCCGCGCTTTGTCAGCGCCGCCAAAATGGTGTTGATAGCAAACACTATTCCGCCCGCGATGGAAATTTGCGTGCGCCCGACCTCGTAGCCGTAATGCTCTTTTATCCATTTAGTGACTACGGCGCGGTAAGTTTTGCTTTCGACGGTGTAGCCGAAAGCGCCCTGCCAAACGCGGCGGTGAAGCGCGCGGCGCACAGCCCGCGGTGCTTTGTAATCGCTGTCGGCGACGCCGAAGGGCAGAGTGCCCTCGTGCGCGTCCCACTTGTAGCAATCGGTGTTTTT
>DAITPX010000176.1:0-3032 GCA_036833365.1 Clostridia bacterium
GAGCACCATGTATGACCAGTTCGCCAAGGACGCCGACGACGAGGGCTTTGCCGATATCGCCAAGCTGTTCCGCGGCGTGGCGGAAATCGAAAAATACCACGAGCAGCGTTACCGCACCCTTCTCGAAAACGTCCAAAATCAAAAAGTCTTCCAAAAAGACGAAAAAACCGTTTGGCAATGCCGCAACTGCGGGCACACCCATATCGGCAAAAGCGCTCCCGAAATTTGCCCCGTATGTTCCCACGCGCAGGCCTATTTCGAGGTCAGAAAGGATAACTATTAATCCGCAGAAATTTTTTTCAGTAAAACTCAATACATTAAACCGGCAAATTTTATTCGTGCGTTACCAAAATACGAGAAGTTCTGATTAAAATATGCGAAAACAAAATTTACCCATAAATTTATTTACGATATTTTTAGTAAATTCAGATTAAAAATTAAGGCGCCTTTAACGGCGCTTTTTTATTGCATATATGTCATTGCAACACATGCGTTTTTAAATAATATCAAAAAACAATATCGCATTTAAAACTCAGTATTGCTCAACAGGTTTAGCGAACCGCTCCCCGAGCTGTCGAATAGTGACATGTTTTGTCAATCTGTTGAATTTATTTGTAAAATAAGTTACAATATTATTGACATATATGCCAAAAGGGGGCAAAACAAATGATAAAAGTCGCCATTATCGGGCTGGGGAACAGAGGAAGAACCTACGGCAGGCATTTTTTCAAAAATAAAAACGCGAAAATTGTCGCTTTGTGTGAAAAAAACACGGATTTTCTGGACACGTACGCGAAAAAATGGAAAGTCCCTAGGTCTGCCTGCTTTTGCGTCGACGAGGATTTTTTTGCCGAGGGCAGGCTTGCCGACGTTTTGGTAATCGCCACGCAGGACCGCGACCATTATCGCCACGCCATGGCGGCGCTGGCGCTCGGGTACCATTTGCTTTTGGAAAAGCCCGTTTCGCCCGTTTTGTCCGAAACGCAAGAAATTTTGGACGCCGCAAACCGCGGAGGGCTTAAAGTGGTGGTCTGCCATGTTCTGCGCTACGCAAAATTCTACGGCAAAATCAAGCAAATTATACAAAGCGGTGCGATAGGCGAAGTCAAACACGTAAACCACACCGAAAACATAGGCTACTGGCATTTTTCCCACTCTTACGTCAGGGGCAACTGGCGTAAGGAAAGCGAAACCAGCCCCTCGATTTTGGCAAAATGCTGTCACGACTTCGACATGATTTATTACCTTACGGGCAAAAAGTGCCTCAGCGTTTCGTCTTCGGGCGAGCTGAGTTATTTCACGGCGAAAAACAAGCCCGCCGGCGCGCCCGATTACTGCATGGACGGCTGTCCCGCAGCCAAAAACTGCCCTTATGAGGCGCGCAAAATTTATTACGGCTTCACGCGGCACACTGTGCCTTATATGATAGTAAACGCCAGGCTTATTACGGGCGGTTCGCGCCCGACCTTGGGCAAGCTCAAATCGGCTCTCAGGCGCGGGCAATACGGGCGGTGCGTTTTCGGCTGCGACAACGACGTAATGGAAAATCAGGCAGTAAACATGAGCCTCGAGGGCGGCGCCACCGCGACGCTCTGCATGACGGCTTTTTCCAAAAACTGCTACCGCAAAATCCATATCTATGGAACAAAAGGCGAAATTTTCGGCAACGACACCGACGGGCGCTTCCGCCTCAATATTTTCGGCGGCCTTTTCCGCACGATCAGGACTGGCGCGAAGGTAATTTCACTGCACGGGATAAGCGACAAAAATCTGGTGGACGAATTCGTAGATTTTATGGAAGGCAAGGGCAAGCCGCAAAAGCTCACCCTGCTTTCGGACACTATGGAAAGCCACAGGGCGGCATGGTTTGCCGAAATTGCGAGAAAATCGCACAAAACGGAGAGCACAAAATGAACACTTTGCTTTTGGTAGACGGAAATTCCATTTTCAACCGCGCTTATTTCGCGCTGCCCGCCATGAACGACAGCCGCGGCAGAAACGTCAACGCCGTCTACGGTTTTTTGAATATATTGCTTAAGGCGTTCGCCGACTGCGCCCCCACGCACGTCGCGGTGGCATTCGACATGCCGGGCAAAAACTTCCGCCACGCGCTTTACGGCGACTACAAGGCCAACAGAAAGGGCATGCCCGACGACCTGGCCGTCCAGCTGCCCGTTTTGCAGGACGTTTTGGCGGCTATGAATATAGCCATCGTCCAAAAAAGCGGCGTCGAGGCCGACGACATTATCGGCACGCTGTCGAAATGTCCGGGCGCGCAAAAGCTGCTCGTGACGGGCGACAGGGATTTATTGCAGCTTATCGACGCCGATACGACGGTGCTGCTCACCAAAAAGGGCGTGAGCGAGGTGGAGCGGCTGGACGAAAAAACGCTCAAGGAAAACTACTCTATGGAGCCTTGGCAGATAGTGGAATACAAGGCCCTGCGCGGCGACGCCTCCGACAATATCCCCGGCGTCAGGGGAGTGGGCGAAAAGACCGCCGCGGCCCTGCTTGCCGAATACGGCAGCCTCGACAATATCTCCCTCAACCTCGACAAAATCAAGGGTTCGCTAAGGGACAAGCTCGTCGAAAACAAGGACACTGCGTACCTGTCCAAAAAGCTCGCGACAATCGAAACCTGCGTCGACTGCGCCTGCCCACTCGAAGAGATGAAGCTTAAACCCTTTTCGCCCGGGCTTAAGGATAAGTTCAACGAGCTGGAGTTCCGCTCGCTTATCAAAAAACTCAATTTGTCCGAAACCCAACCCCGGGCACCCGAGCAAACCTGCGCCCGCGAAAAAATCGAAGATATAAACGCACTCAAGGCTTTGGCGCAAAGGTTAGCAAATATCGGCGGGGCCTTCCATATCGGCGGCGAGGTCACGTTTTTCGACGGCAAAACGCTTTATTCCGCCGCGGTCAGCGACAATTTTTTGGAGGGAATGAATTTTGCCGACATTCTGGGCGCGTCCAAGCCCTTCCTCGAAAGCGCCGCGGAAAAATGCGTTTACGACGCCAAATCGCTCAAGCAC
>DAITPX010000177.1:0-3016 GCA_036833365.1 Clostridia bacterium
TCACGGCTATGGCGGACACGCTTTCCGTCGACGGCAAAACCACGGTCACGTTTTCTCCAAACCAATATTCAAGCAAAGGCCGCATGAAGTTGCATATGGAAAGCGCTGACTTTTCCCTCGACGCCGAAATGGACGCCATCAAGCCTCCCGTATGGCATTGCGACGGCGGCGTGCTGCAAATGGGCATCCAAAACGACCCCAAGGAGAGGACATATTATTATTCCTTCACAAATCTAGCCACAACGGGCAGCCTTATACTTGACGGCAAAAAATACGGAGGCCTGAGCGGCAAAACTTGGTTCGACAGGCAAGGCGGAACATATTCCCTCACCGACCCGCGGTGCGGCTGGGAATGGTTTTCCCTAAGGTTTTTCGACGGTTCCGAAACGATGCTGTTCGCTTTCCCTCAGGACAACTACTACGATGGCACGGCTATCGGGGTGGACGGCGCTTACCGCAGGCTCAATGAGTACAAGATAGAAGCCACAGACGTCATCATGTGCGACGGGCTGAAATTCTCAAATGGCTGGAAACTCGAAATGGACGGGAAAAAATATATACTCCAACCCATAATCGACGGTATGTTCAACATATTTTTCTTCGAATTGATGGCGGAGATAAAAGACGAGGACGGCAAGGTTCTGGGCTATTGCTTTGTCGAGCTGATGCCGGGCGTAAGAAATAAAAACAACGTCTTAAATGCGTTCAAACGAAAAAAATAATTTTTCTTTTCGGTTAATTTTTTATTAAAGCAGGAAACGGCAATGCAAAACTTTGCCGTTTTTTTATGCTTCTAAAACAAATCTTTCAATTCCACGCCCATTGCCTTCGCCGTTTTCAGCACCGACAAAATCCCCACGTTTCCTTTCTTATTCAAAATATTATTCAGCGTTTTTAGGCTAAAGCCGCACCGCTCCGCAAATTCCATTTTGGACAGATTATTCCGTTTCATATAGTTTTCTATCATTTCTACCTTTAAGTATCTCATTTTAGCCGTTTTCATGTTTCATCCTCCGATTTTTGCGGGACTGTCTTTATGTTATATCTGTACGACAGATAAGTCAAGATTTTTCCGTTAATCTTTTATAAAATATCGGTATGGTAAATTTTGATATGTCAAAAATGGGGCAGCGCATTAAAGAGCTGCGGCTGGAATCGGGGATGTCTCAATCCGAGCTTGCGGCAAAAATAGGCGTAGCCCAAAACACGATTACGCAATATGAAAAAGGCACGGCCAAAGCGAGTTTGGAAGTTCTCGTAAATTTGGCGGTAGCCTTAAAAACTACGGCGGATTATCTTTTGGGGTTAGAAAGTTAATATTTTTGATATTTTTTTTAGCCGCGCCGCCCTAAAAGTTACTTTCCCAAAATGCCTCCAAACTAAATGTTTTTTTTCAAAAGCACGGCGGTTGCGCTTTTGCGCCGCCAAAATCTCAAAACAAATTTTTCAATTCCATGCCCATTGCCCTCGCTATTTTTCAGCACCGACAAAATTCCCACGTTTTCTTTCTTGTTCAGAATATTATTCAGCGTTTCCACGCTAAGCCCGCACCGTCTCGAAAATTCTCTTTGGACAGGTTGTTTTTTTATATATAATCCTCTATCGTTTTGATTTTCAAATATTTTATCTTAGTCGATTTCATTTCAGCCTCAAAAGCTATTCTGATTAATAATCAGTTTAGATGTAATTATACTGATTACATGTCAGAATGTAAAGCAAAAGGAGGCGGTATTTTGAAATTAGGACAAAAGATTGCGATTTTAAGAAAAGAAAAAGGGCTTACTCAGGTAGAGTTCGCAAAAGAATTTAACATAGACAAATCCACGGTGGCCAAATATGAAACGGACAAAATACTGCCGAGCATACCGATGCTTATCAGGCTGGCCAAGTTTTTCCAGGTATCCGCCGATTTTCTTTTGGATTTGGAGGACTAACCAATTTTCATCGTCAAACAGCTTCTTTCAAAACGATATGAAATCTTTATTTTTTGGCGGCCGATTATACGCAGATTCAAAATCCTTATTTTTGATTCTTAATTTCTTGGATATTCCCGTGCTTTTACCTATATCGATAAAAACGTGGTTTTTCATAACCATGTTTCCCCGCAAAACTTCAAACCGAAAGCGCCCGACGCCGCCCAAAATGTTTGAAAGCGCGCCCGATGGGCAAGAATTCTCTAAAAAAGGAGGTCGGGTAAAAGTGAGATGCACCAAATGTCACCGCAAGGTCAACAGCTACAACGCCCTCACCTGCCGCAAATGCAACACGGTGATTTGCGCCGATTGTGCCGAAACCAACGGCTATTTGTGCCCCAAATGCTTCGAAAGCCTCAATCTATTTTCCTAAGTTATTGATTTTTACGAAATGTTTTGCTATAATAAGACAAAAACGGTGAAAAAATGACAGAAATTCAAAACATTTTCGATGAATCGCTAGCAAAAGACGGCTTGGTTTTGGCGGTGTCGGGAGGCCCCGACAGCATGGCTATGCTCTCGCTCGCCCACCGTTTCATAAACGGAAAATTTTCCGTCGTTACGGTCGACCACCACCTGCGCCGAACCTCGGCGGACGACGCCGTGCTTGTCAAAAAGTTTTGCGCCGAGCGCGTTATTCCCTGCGTCGTTGCCGACGTTTATCCCAAGGAATTCGCCAAAGAAAACAAGCTCTCGGTGGAAACGGCGGCGCGGATTTTGCGCCACGGCGCCTTGGCGCTTCTGTCCAAAGGCAAAACGGTATGCCTCGCCCACACCAAAAACGACCAGGCCGAAACCGTTTTGATGCACCTCATACGCGGCAGCGGCGGCAAGGGTACCAGCGGCATGAAAAAGCTTTCCGGCGGCGCTTACCGCCCCTTGCTGGACTTCACCAAAGACGAAATCTTGGAATATGTTTCAAAAAACGAAGTCCCTTTTGCGATAGATCCGACAAACAGAAGCAACCGCTATACGCGCAATTTTATACGGAACGCCATTGTCCCCCGCATTGAAAAGCTCAACCCAAACGCCGTCAAAAACAT
>DAITPX010000178.1:0-2975 GCA_036833365.1 Clostridia bacterium
AAAATCCCTCGGAGGTTTTTCTCCGTGTCGGTTCGAGTCCGACCACTGGCACCAAGGCGCGAGAGCTTAAAGGTACGGTTTCGTATTTTTCAACCTGAATTTGAAAGAGGAATGTCTTGTACGAACGTATGCTTGATAAATCGAACAAGCCTGCTCTATGCGAGATGATAGAGCATTGCAAAACCGCGGGAAAGCTGTTTGAACGTTAATCAAAATATTTCTGCCGATCACAAAACGGAATCCGAGATCGGTTCCCTTACGGAAACAGTTACGGCTGGGGCATCAAGCACAAACTGAAAAATAAACACGTTTGCGATATCTTTGCCGAAAAAGATGCGTTTACGGTAATGATAAGATTGACAAATTTGCAGATAAACAGTATTTATTCGGATTTGTCGGAATACGCGAAAAAAATATGCGACAATAAATACCCCTGCGGTGAAGGCGGCTGGATTCATTTTAGGGTAAGCCGCGACGAGCATATGGACGACGCATACAAGTTGCTGAACGCGAAACTATAATTTGCGGACATAATTTAATGGTAAAATTTCAGCTTCCCAAGCTGAGCTTACGGGTTCGATTCCCGCTGTCCGCTCCAATAAAAAGCTCTGTGCACGGAATTAGCCGTCACAGGGCCTTTTTTTAAAAAAGTATATAAACGGGAGAAAGATATGCCTGCTAAACAAACGCAAAAAGCCTTCGATTATCTGTCAAAGGATTGGCTTTCACACATAGATATGCTTGAGCCGCTTCGGCGCGGGACAGCGGATATTTTATATGCCGAAAACGACGGCGTGGTTATTTACGAACGCAACAGCCGCGCGTGCATGGTGTCTATGGAGGGTAAGGAAAAATTTAAATCTGTCATAGACGTTAAAAAATATCGTTTATTCGCGGTACATCAGAAAAATATAGCGGATTTTATACAGCGGGAGGGTGAATTTTCGCATATGTTTGAGGCGTGGCAGGCTGCGTATAACAAAAAAGAAGCGATTTCGGGTGATTTTGACTCAATAAAGGTTTTATCGTACGATTTTGCTGAGCAAATCTGTGAGAATTACGGCGCGATGAACGACAAAACGTATATCGAAAATTTAATCGGCAGGGGGTGTCTGTGGGGAATTTTTGAAAAAGGCGCGTTGGCGGGCTTTATCGGCGAACATTTGGAGGGAAGTATGGGACTGCTGGAGGTTTTGCCCGAATACCGCATGAAAGGGTACGGTTATAAGCTGGAAGCTTTTTTGATAAATCGGTTTTTACGGCTGAACGAAACGCCTTTCTGTCAGGTAACCGAAGGCAACGCCGCGTCGCTTGCTTTGCAGCAAAAACTTGGCATGGATATATCCGAATTCAAGACGGCTTGGATTTTTTGACTAGATTTTTTAATATAACTCGGTTCAATATTAAATTAATCTGCTTTTAAGAGCGGGTTTTGTCATAACCGAAACATCATCGTAGAGATTTACTTGTATTTTTTATTAGATATTTTCAACCGCGATTTTAAGGGTTATTTCGGCAAATTTTCTTAAAATATTTCATTGGGATTAGATTATAATCGTTTTCGGAAAACGCACTTGCGCACCGTAAGTGACAAAAAAATTAAAATTAAATTTATTATACACTATTGACCTCGCAAGCCAAATAGTGTATAATGCTCTCATGAGCGAGGTGGTGTAATTATGAAAATAACACAAGAACAAATCAACGAATACCGCAAACAATTGGAAGCGGAAGTTATCAAACAGGGCGGGAAAAAAGAATATGTGGACGAAGTGGCCGACGCGGCTTTGGAACAGGCGCTAATGAACAAAACGCCTGCCAGAATGAACGCCATGGGGATTATTTATAAGTACGCGTATAAGAGCGCTAAATAAACCCTTTTTTAGTCAGAACTTTTTTAAGGCAACCGAAAATACTTACTTTCCTGCGCGCCGATTTAAAAACGGCGCTTTTTTCGTTACCGTTTTATGCTTACCTGCATGAGCCGCATTTTCATTGTGAGCTGTCACCGGAATATAAATTTTTAAATAAACCGCGTAATATGCTCAAAAGTAACCGCAAATTAAATTCGGGATTTTTAAGTTTCAACTTTTTATGATTATCATTGACTTTAAGCGGGCTTGTATTGTATAATAAGTCAACGGTAAAATCGAATGAAAAAAAGATTGTTGGTAGTATTTTTAATATTTGTGGCGGTCGTCGTGCTCCTGCTTTTGGGCGGTACGGTATTTAAACTGCGCACCGCGGACATTTCGCTGCACAGCGAAACGGGCGAGGAAATACTCGACACAAGCGGATTGAACGCCGACGAGATGATGGCCGATTTTAAGGGAAGGAGCATTTTGTTTTTGCCCGAAAGCCAGATAGCGGCGAATATTCATTCGAAAACAGAATATTCCCAGTGGCAGGTGGTGGGAATAGAAAAAAATTTCCCGGATAATATCCGCATACACATTACCAAACGTCTGCAAATTTTTACGCTGACTAAGGGCGGGGTTGTTTACGCTTTGGACATAAACGGTTATGTCATAGGGGTTGCCGGCGGCGCCGATTCGCGCTACATAGATATTTCACGTCTGGCTGACGGCATAAACGACGTGGAAATCGCTACCGTTTTGACGTTTGGCAGCGCGGAGGCGGAGCGGGATTTCGGCATAATAAAAACAATGACAGAAAGCATCTGGCAGCTTAATTACGATTACGATAAAATATACACTTTTTTGAGCAACTACCAAATCGGCGACGATTTGACCCTTTTTACGCGCACCGGCGCTAAAATTATAGTCAAAGAGCCCGACAAAAGCCTTTCTGGAAAAATCATTAACGCATACGGAGTTTACTCCGATGACACTAAGGACATGACGGGCGAAAATGTTGTTATTACCGTTTGGGGCTGGGGCGAAGACGAATACAAAATCATAAGCGGTTGAGGGCGAAACGGTGTGCCAATGAAAAGAAATGACGTTGCAATATTA
>DAITPX010000179.1:0-2970 GCA_036833365.1 Clostridia bacterium
CGAGACTCAGGGTGGACTACCAATTCGGCAAGGACTGCTCCGACCGAGTGCCCGAAGAGGTAAACGCTTATATTATGGAAAAAGGGCTGTACGACGAGTTCAGGCCGGCGATAGAAAAGGTAAAAACCTATCTTTCGCCCAAACGCTTCGAGCACACGTATCACGTGGTTTGCGCGGGCATGGAACTGCCAACGAAGGCCGACAGGGACAAAATTTTTTTGGCCTGCCTTTTGCACGACGTCGCAAAGGAAATCCCGACCGAAAAGTACGGGCGCTACGGTTTTGTCCCCGACGCCGATATGCCGAAAAAAGTAATTCACGCGCCGCTGGGGGCTCGGGTAGCCGAAACCGATTTCGGCGTAAAGGACAAGGAAATACTGGACGCGATAGAGTTTCACACCACCGCGCGCCCGAATATGACAGAGCTTGACAAAGTCGTTTATGTCGCCGACAAAATAGAAGAATCGCGCCCGTACCCGACAAAGCACCTTATGGCGCCGACGCTTGGGGAGATTTTCGTCAACTGCCTTGTGGATGTGGCGCGGGTGACGGAAAAGAAATACGGAGCCGGGCGCTGCCACCCCCTTACGCGGGAAGCGTTGAATTTTTATCTGAAATAAAAAGGAAAAAAGGAGAAAAGTACTTAATGAACGAAAAAGTCCGTCTCATATGCAAAACACTGAGCGAGAAAAAAGCCGTGGACATCAAGGTGGTGGAAGTGAAGGGAATTTCCAACATAGCAGATTATTTTGTTATCTGCTCGGGCAAGAGCGCGCCTCAGGTGAAGGCGATTTACGAGCATCTGGACGAGGTTTTGAGCGCGCAGGGGACAGAACCCAGAAGGCACGAAGGGATTTCGGTCGGCAAATGGATAGCAATCGACTACGAAGACGTTTTGGTGCATATTTTTCACAGTGAAACGCGGGAATTTTATCAGCTTGACAAGCTTTGGTCGAACGGAACAAACGTAACGGATTACGCAGACTGACATTTTAATCGATTTAACGGCATAAAAAACACGGAGCCTATAGCCCGTGTTTTTTTGGTTTGAAATAAAATTTTAACAAAACGCCTTAAATTTTAAGACATTTTCAGGCGGTTTGCCGCGAAATAAATAAGGGTAAATTAGTAATTGCTGCCGCCGTCTTTTGTGGCGACCATGTCGCACCTTCTGGCGATGAGCCAGGCAATCATATACAAGCCCGAAAGCCCTACCAAAATGTAGATTGCCCTTTCCAGCCAAACCCAACTGCCCGTAATCCAGCCTACGAAGTTGAAGTCGAAGATGCCTAGCAGCAGCCAGTTAAGCGCGCCGATGATTGTCAAAATCAAAGCGATGACGGAAATAACGTTAAAGCCTCTATTCACCAAAGAAACCTCCTTGCTTTTAATGCTATTATTTTGCCTAAAAATAATTAAATTATGTATTATGCAATAATTGCCAACCGTAAGTAAATATGCAATAATAATATTGGAATGAAAAACTCGACGAAAATCCTCACTTTTAACGCCGTCGTCGCCGCGCTTTATATCGTTTTGACGATGCCTTTTATGTCTATAAGCTTTCAGGCGCTTCAGCTGAGAGTCGCGGAAAGCCTGACTATTTTGCCGTGCGTGCTGCCGTTTTCGGTGTGGGGGATTTTTTTGGGTTGCGTGGTCAGCAATATCGTTTCGCCTTTCGGCATAGCGGACATCGTTTTCGGCAGCCTCATCACACTGGTTGCGGGGTTCGCCACTTCTAAAATTAAAAATATTTTTCTTGCACCGCTGCCTCCCGTGCTTCTTAACGCCTTCGGGCTGCCTTTGATTTGGTTTCTTATCGGCGCGGAGGAGGCTTACTGGTTCAACGTTTTGAGCATTTTGGCAAGCCAGGCGCTGGTGCTTTACGTTTTGGGGATACCCGTGGCACTTTTTATGAAAAAAATAATAGCCCCGAAATATTTTCCGGACTATCTGGAAAAAACAAACACGATTTTTTAAAAAATAAACTATTTTCAATCGAATAGGGAACGGACGTATTCGTCGGGCGGGATTTCTGTGTAGGCGACAAAGGGCAGCGGCGAGCCGTCGACGGGGTAAATCCTGACGGTGACTACGCGTGTAAGGTTGTCGTAAACGACGCAGCCGAAAAGCACCGTATCGACAAAATTTTCGGCCTGAATGGTAACGGTTACGCAAAACCAGTCATATTTTTTGGGTTCCGTTCGTTTAATAGCGATAGGCTGAGTTTTGCCCTGCAGGTCGGTGACGGCTTTTTGCCCTGTTTCGATTATCGTTATGGTCGCCTGCGGAACGGGCCTGCCACTGAGGTCCAGCACGAAAACGGACATTTTTGTGGTATTTTGGTTGTTGTAAACGCCCCTCGTGCCGTCGATTACGGCAAGGGTTACGACCATGACCAATATCAAAACCAGCGGTATAATAATTCGGTAAAAACCATTCTTTTGGGCCATAGTTTAACTTATTCCGGACCCCCGGTTAATATACAAAAGGCGGAGCCAAAAGTTTAATGAAAAACAAGCGAAAGTTATGTTATAATAAAATTATCTTAGAGGTGGATTTATGGAAAAAACAATGCTGAATTTGGTTTCTTTGTTCAAGGCCGGTTTGGGCGACAGCTTTGTCAGGTTGTTCACCGAAATGACGGCGCTTGTCATAGTGCTTTTCGTGCTGGGCATTTTGCTGTGCGTAATCGAGCTGTTTTCGCCGGGATTTGGAATCTTCGGGATATCGGGGATAGCTCTCATTGTAATCGCGATTATTATACGCATGACGGGCGGCGGGGACATTTATATGCTCGCGTATATGTTTTTGTTTTCGCTGATTTTCCTCGGAATTTTGTTCGGCGTCATTTCGCGGTCGATGAAAAAGGGCGCGCTGTCCAAGGCGAAAATGTTTGACGTGGGCACGGCGGTACCTACCGGCATAACCGAGGGCACGAAGGATTTTTCCGCTCTCATAGGCGCGACC
>DAITPX010000180.1:0-2968 GCA_036833365.1 Clostridia bacterium
GTAACCGCGCGCCGCGTCAACAGCCTTTCGCCTTTCGGCCCCGCCGTTATGGAGGAGCAGGGCGTGGGGCTGAGCGTCGAACAGTTTGAAAAGGGCGTGCAGGACGGCTCGCTCGCCGGGCACGTGGGTTTCCGCGAAAGCGTCAACATGATAGCCGACGCGGTAGGCTGGGACGTGGAAAAATTTTCGCAGCAGATGAAACCCATCATAACCAACGTTGACAGAAAATCGCCGCACGGGTTCGCCAAAAAAGGCTTTGTCGCCGGCGTCAACATGACGGGGCAGGGTTATGTCGGCGGAGAAGTCAAAATCGACATGTATCACCCGCAGCAGATAGAGCCCGAGATGGAAGGGACTTATACGGGCGATTATATAGAACTTGCTGGCACGCCTCCCGTTAATATGTCCATCAAGCCCGAGGTGGAGGGCGGCATTGGCACGATAGCGATGTGCATAAACATGATTCCCCATGTTATCAACAGCGACAGCGGGCTTGTGACCATGATAGATTTGCCCGTTCCGCGCGCCATAATGGGCGACATGAGGAAATTTGTCAAAGAACATAAAAGAATCGTAAAATAGAGGTAAAGGGAAAATGATTAAAAAAGGAAGCTGGGTTTCCATTCAGTCCACCGTTTTGGACGTCGGGGAAAGGGCTCCGCAGGTTCCCGACGACACAAAGCACGTCCCGCTCGTAATGTGGACGAAAGGATATTTGCTTGACGACGCCGAAATCGGCGGCAGGGCGGAGGTAATCACGCGCGTAGGCAGAAGGCAGTCGGGCACGCTTATCGAGGAAAACCCCGCGTATACGCACGGCTTTGGAAAATTTGTGCCCGAGCTCAACAAAATCGGCGACCGGCTCAGGGAAATGCTTTTTGGGGAGGAACATTAAATGAGCCTTTACGAAAAAGTGATGTCCCGCAAAAACGACATAATGAGGAGCGCCGTTTCTATCGACTACGACAAATTCGAAAGCGGCTCGGTCGCGTTCGACTACGAAGGATTAATGGCGACGGTCCCCTATACGATAGAGGAAATAGCCCGGATTCAGCTCGACCACGCCGTGGGCAACACGCCCTTGCTGGAGCTTAAGAACCTTACAAGGCTCGCAAGAATGTGCGCTCCCGAGGGAAAGGGCGCCAGAATTGTCATTAAGGATGAGGCGTGCAACGCCTCCGGCAGCTTTAAGGCGCGGCGCGCCAGCCTGTCGGTTTATCAGGCGAAAAAACTTGGCTTTAAGGGCGTTATCAGCGCGACGAGCGGAAACTACGGCGCGGCTGTGGCAAGCCAGGCGGCGATGATGGGGCTTAAGTGCATTATAGTTCAGGAATGCTACGACAGCAAAAAAATCGGGCAGCCCGAAATTATCGAAAAAGCCCGCAAGTGCGAGGCGTTGGGCGCGGAGGTCATTCAGCTGACCGTAGGGCCGGAGCTGTTTTTTGAATTTTTGCAGATGCTGGAAAAAACGGGCTACTTCAACGCGTCGCTTTATACGCCCTATTCGGTGGCGGGCATAGAGACGTTGGGGTACGAAATCGCCGCGCAGTCAAAGGCGAAATTCGGCAAAATACCCGAAGCCGTCGTCTGCACCAATGCGGGGGGCGGAAACCTGACGGGCACCGCGAGGGGGCTTTTGAAAGCGGGCTGCCGCACGCAGGTGGTGGCCGCGTCGGTCAACCTTTCGGGGCTGCACATGGCGAGCGACACGCAGTTTAACAGAAAATCCTTCACCACGGGGCATACGGGGTTCGGCATACCTTTTACGACCATGCCCGACCGCAGCGACGTGCCGAGAAGCGCGGCAAGGCCCTTGCGTTATATGGACAGGTACGTGACCGTTTCGCAGGGCGAGGTGTTTTATATGACCGAGGCGCTGGCAAACATAGAGGGAATCGAAAGAGGCCCCGCCGGCAACACGGCGCTGGCGGCGGCGTTCAGCATAGCGCAGGAAATGCCGACGGACCAAATCATTTTGGTTCAGGAGACGGAATATACCGGCGCCGGCAAGCACGTTCAGCCGCAGCTTTCGTTCGCGCGCGACAACGGCATTGAAATCCGTTTCGGAAACCCCGCCGACGAGGAACCCGGCAAAAATATTATTCTGCCCGAGCATCCGAAATTTATCAAGGCGGTCGATGTGGATATGAACCACCTAAGGAAATCCAACGTCAAAAACGCGTTGGGGCGCGCCAAGGGCAAACTGACAGAAAATGACATCAAATATTTGACGGAAGAAACCAAAAGCGACAGGAAATTTGTGTTGGACGCGATAAAAAGCGTCGACGGGGAGAAATATCTATGAAAAGAGCGGATGATTATCAGTCGCGGCGCGCCCATCTGGCGAAAATGAGCGACACGGAACTGAAGGAATATTTTTGGAGCCTTACCGGAAAGCTGATCGACCCGCTTATTGAAATGGGCAGGGTCAACACCACCCCCGCGATAGAGCGCTCGGTGCTGCTCAGGATGGGTTTTTCCTCGCTGGAGGCGAAGCCGCTTGTCGAAGGCGTGATAGAAAACAACCTAATCGGTTACGGCGCGGGAAACGTCGTTTACCGCTTTGCTAAAGCCAACGGGCTGGATATAAGGGCGGCGGGGCTGAAGCTGCTTAAGGGCGACAGCTGGCAAGCCGCGGCGGAACTGTTTAAGGGGGAGGCGTAAGGCTTATGTCGGAATATAAAATGCCAAAAAACGAAAAAATCGACGTTAAGAAGATTTTGGAAAACCTCGAAAATTATGCCCCAAAAAGAAGGGGCTGGACTTGGCGCGAGCCTTCGCCCGAGCTCGATATGGGGCCGTTTCACTATAAGGATTGCAGCAAGCCGCTCGGTAACAGCATAGGGCTGCCCACGGCGCATTATTTTGAAAACATAGACCCGCAGCCTATGCCCGTTATTACCACGGAAATAGCCAGCGGGCGGTTTGAGGACGACATACGCAGGATGCGCATGGCGGCGCACCACGG
>DAITPX010000181.1:0-2933 GCA_036833365.1 Clostridia bacterium
AGGTCGTGGTCGATGGGCGCGGGCGGGTTGCCGTATTCGCCGCGGATGTAGGCCTTGACCTCCTTGCTGATGTTGCTGTAGCGTACGCCCGAAATGACGTTGGCGGTCGCCTGCACGCCCACCATCTGGCTCATCGGCGTGACGAGCGGGGGGTAGCCCAAATCTCTGCGCACCTCGGGAGTCTCGGCCAAAACGGCGTCGAATTTGTCCATGGCGTTTTGCGCCTTAAGCTGCGAAACAAGGTTGGACAGCATGCCTCCGGGAATTTTGTAGCTAAGCGCGTTGGTATCGGTGGCGAGCACCTTGGGGTCCAAAAGCCCTGTCGAAAGATATTCGTCGCGCAGGGGGCGGAAAAAGTCGTTTACTTCTTTAAGCACTTTTTCGTCCACGTCGGTTTGGTAACCCAAATTTTTGAGCGCATAGGCGAGCGTTTCGGTCGCGGGCTGGCTGGTGCCGCCCGAAAAGCACGACGTCGCCGTGTCGATAACGTCGGCGCCCGCTTCGATTGCCTTTAGGTAAGTCATATACGCAAGCCCCGTCGTGCAGTGCGTGTGCACCACCACGGGGAGCTTAACGGTCTGCTTAATAGCTTTTACAAGGTCGTAGGCTTCGCTCGGACTCATGACGCCCGCCATATCCTTGATGCAGATGGACGCGACGCCCATCGCCTCGAGCTCACGCGCCAGCGCGGCGAAAGCCTCCAGCGTGTGAACGGGGCTTGTAGTGTAGCTTATGCCGCCCGAAACCAAAGCTCCGCGTTTGAGCGCCTCGTCGACGGAAACCCTGAGATTTCTTAGGTCGTTGAGCGCATCGAAAACGCGGATGATGTCGATTCCGTTTGCAACGGATTTTTCTATAAATTTTCTTACTACGTCGTCGGGATAGTGTTTGTAACCCAAAAGGTTTTGCCCGCGCAATAGCATTTGAAGCTTTGTGTTGGGCATGCGCTCCTTGATTTTGCGCAGCCTTTCCCACGGATCTTCGTTGAGGTACCTCAGGCATACGTCGAAAACGGCGCCGCCCCAGCACTCTACCGAATAGTAATTCGCCTTGTCCATAACGGGCAAAATACTTTCGAATTTGTCAAGTGTAAGTCGGGTCGCAATCAGGGATTGATTTGCGTCCCTCAATACGGTTTCCGTAAATGCTACTTTCATATTATACCTCCAAACTAGCCCAATTTATTTTAACAAAAATATTTGTCAAGAACAAGCAAACAGCCGCCCGAAAGGCTTTTTATTTTATGAACGATATTCACTTATTTTTTTATCATGAGTTGGAAGGGGGAAAATATGAATTTAAGGTCTGTATAAGTCCGAAAAAGCGGGGTTGAAATAAGGTTTTTTGGCTGCCGAGACGGGTTTTGCGCCTGAATTTTGGCTGAAACGGCTCGTCCGGTATGCAAAAAGGCAAGCTCTTAGTAGCTTTAATTTTTATTTATGTTTTTCAAAAAATATTTTATAATTCATTATTAGAAGCCGGAGCGGGTGCGGCGAATTGGCGGAGATTGGTTTTAGTTTTGCAAAAGCGGAGCCTCTTAGTAGCCGCGATTCAGAGGCTAGGCTTTTTACATCAGGGGGGCGAATACGCGCAGAACGCTGCGCCAGATAGCGCGGAGCTTGCCCGTTTTGAGGTCGGACTTTTTGATATGCTTGCTTTCGGCGAAGGTTTTTTCAAAGTCGTTTTTGATGTCCCCTGCCACCTCGGGGCTGTCGAGATAGACGCCGCATTCGAGATGCAAAAACAGGCTGCGGAAATCGAGGTTGCAAGAGCCGACGTAAGCATAGCGGTTGTCGGCGAGCGCGACTTTGCTGTGAATGAAGCCTTTGGTGTACTCGTAGACGCTTATGCCGTTTTCGACCAGCTCGCTGTAAAAAACTTTGGTGAGCTCGAAAACGATTTTTTTGTCGGGAATGTGCGGCACAACCACCCTAACGTCTACGCCGCTTTTTTTGGCCGAAAGGAGAGCCGCGCGCATTTCGTTGTCGATAATAAGGTAAGGGGTGAAAAAATAGACGTACTTGTTGGCCCCGTAAATCAATTGAAGGTACATGTCCTGCGTGACGTTTTCGTAGTCGGCGGGAAAGTCGGTGAAAGGTATGATCAGGTTTTTGCCCGAGGGGGTTTTGCCGTGGAGGCCGACGTAACTGCGGTAGTCGGCAACGGGGTGGAATATATTCCACAGCTCTAAAAAGGACTGAGTGAAATTGTCGACGCCCGCGCCGTCGAACATTATTCCCGCGTCCTTCCAGTGTCCGAAGCGCGTTATCAAATTGATATATTCGTCGGCGATGTTCATGCCGCCCGTGAAGGCGACCTTGCCGTCGATTACGACAAGCTTCCTGTGGGAGCGGTTGTTCATCTGCATGTTAAAAAAAGGATGGAAGGGATTGAAACGGCACGCCGAAATCCCCACACGCGCCATATTTTTGATAAAACGCTTGGGCAGCTTTTGACTGCCGACATCGTCGAAAATAATCCTGACGTCGACGCCCGAGCAGGCTTTGCGTTCCAAGATTTTTTCGATTCTGTCCCAGAAAGCGCCTCTGGAAATGATAAAAAACTCCATGAAAATGAAGTGTTTGGCTTTTTCGAGTTCCTCTATAAGACGTTTGGCGTAGCTTTCGCCGCTGTCGAAATAAACGACGTTGTCGCTCGCCGCAATAGGAGCCTGCGCCGCGCAGAAAAGCTTTTCGGCCTGCTTTTTGGACATGGGGGAATCGACGGTATCCAAAAGTTTTTGGTTTTGACGCAAAAGCTCTCTTTTCGCCTCGCCGCTTTGAGCGATTGACGAACGGTTTTTCCGCGACAGGCGGTGGTTGCGCAAAAAAACGTACGCCCCCATGCCGAAGAGCGGGAAAACCAAAATAGGGATTATCCACGCGATTTTGTAGGCGGGGTTCATAGGCTTGTTTAAAATGTGAATTACGAAA
>DAITPX010000182.1:0-2908 GCA_036833365.1 Clostridia bacterium
GCTCGCAATGCTGGCGGTGTTTATGGCCTTGAGCTTTGTCAAAATCAAAGGCAAACGTATCGACTCCATTCCGCTCATAATTTTTTCCGCGATTTTTGGGCTGGTTGTTTTTGGCGCGTTAGGATTAAAAGGGTAATTTTATATAAAATACATGCCTTATCTTATTAATTTAGGATAAGGCGTTTTTATTTTAATTTTCTATTTATAGAAATGACCTTAAATTAAATCGGGAAGCTAGGGAAGCGTCGCGCTCCGCAGCAATATTCTTTATATAAAGCGTTAAATAAAACACAGATTATCTTAAAAGGTATTATTCATCAAACGAATTCGGCAGGATATTAATCCTATCAAAACGCAACCGGCTTGCGAAAGTTGCTTATTGCGAACAAGCGCTTGACACTATGTGTGTAAGTTGTAAGATAAAAGAAAAGCCCGCCTTCTGAGGCGGAGCTAGGGAGCATAAAATGACATCTTGCTGCACTGGAAAATCTTGCTGCGGTGAAAAGCATGAAAAGGAACGGTTTTATGATACAAAGCAGTATACCTTCACGGCTCTGACCGTTTCACTCGCGGCTCTGGTTCTTTCATATTTTTGGGACGGCCTTATCGAATACGGTTCGGTTTGGACATATCTCAACCCCGGATGGCTGGCCGTAATTTTGTCGGGCGTTCCGCTCGTCACGTCGGCTTTCGAGAATCTCTTCAAACATAAAAAAGTCAAGGCGTCCCTACTTATAACCGTAGCCATAGCGGCGTGCGTCGCTTTGGAAATTTTGACTTGGACGGGTGTTACAGAGGCCGACGGGCACTCGCACAGCTATTTGTTTGCCGCGGGGGAAGTGGCGTTTTTGATGTTGATTGGCGAGGCAATCGAAAACGCGACGGTAAGGCGTTCGCGCAAGGGGATTGAAAAGCTTATCAGCCTCGCGCCCGCTACGGCAAATATTTGGGTGCAAGACCAATTTGTCGAAATGCCGGTGACCTTCGTTCAGGTGGGCGACAGGGTGCTGGTTAGGCCCTACGGGCAAATTTCGGTGGACGGTGTGATAATAAAAGGACAGACCGCCGTCAACCAATCTGCCATTACGGGCGAAAGCGTGCCGCTTGACAAAACGGCGGGCGACAATGTTTACGCGGGGACGTGGAACACCTCCGGCGCCATCGAAATTCAGGCGACGAAAAAATCTGACCAGACCACTCTCGCCAAAATGGTCGAGCTTGTCAAGGAAGCGGAAAAAAAGCATGCGCCCATAGCGCGTATTGCGGATAAATGGGCGGGCTACATCGTGCCTATCGCCGTCGCGCTGGCGGTTGTCGTATTTTGCGCCGTTTTGTTTTTATTCCGCTTGGGTTGGGTGGACGCGCTTGTAAGGGGAGTCACCGTTTTAGTGGTATTCTGCCCATGCGCCTTGGGGCTCGCCACGCCGACGGCAATCGCGGCGGGTATAGGCAACGCAAGCTATCGAGGAGTTTTGATTAAAAGCGGCAGCGCGTTTGAAAGCCTGTCCAAGGCAGATACGTTCGTGTTTGATAAAACCGGCACGTTGACGACGGGGCAAATACAAGTGGCCGATTATTTTTCGGAAGGCGGCGAAAAGGATTTTTTAAAATATATCGGCAGCGCCGAAGCCAATTCCGAACACCCCCTTGCGAAAGCGATTACCGCTTTTGCTAAGGAAAAATCGGTAATAGTCGAAGCTGCGGACACAAAATCCCTTGTAGGCACGGGCGTCGAAGCGACAGTTGAAGGCAAAAAAATAACGGTCGCCAAAATAGATTACTTTAAGGAACATGACGGCGGCGAAAAAATCCAAGAATGGCTCTCCAAAGGCTATACCGTAGTGGGAATGGCCGTCGAGGGCAGATTCGCGGGCGCGGCCGCCTTAAGCGACACGATAAGAAAAGACGCCAAACGGGCGATTCAAAGCCTGCACCGCCAAGGCATTGAAACAATCATGCTTACGGGCGACAACGAATATTCGGCCAAGGCAGTCGCGGCGGAGCTCGGGATAACCGAAGTTAAGCACTCGCTGCTGCCCGAAGAAAAGCTCGAGGCGATAGAGGCTTTAAAAAAACAGGGCAAAAAGGTTTGCATGGTAGGCGACGGCGTAAACGACGCGCCAAGCCTTGCCGCGGCGGATTCCTCCATCACATTGGGCGCAATAGGCAGCGACGCCGCGCTCGAGGTGTCGGAAGTAGCGCTTATGAACGACAATATACTCAAGCTGGGAGGCATAGTCGACCTATCCCGCCGCACCTTGTCCACGATTAAGCGCAACATCGTGATAGCCATGGGCATAAACGTTTTGGCGACCGTCATGAGCCTGTTCGGCTGGCTTGACCCCGCGCTCGGCGCGCTGGTTCATAACGGCACGTCGCTCATAGTCGTTATCAGCTCGGCGATGCTGCTGCTCATCAAAGACAAGCACGCTTTGCCGCAATCCGACCCCAAATAGAAATTAACTTAAAACTATATTTTAAAAAATTCCCGTTAATTAAACGGGGGTTTTTAATTTTGGAAAAGTTTTCTGCCGGGCGAGCCTTGTTCTTGACAAAAAGGCGTTTTTGAAGTATTATTCAATTAAACTGAATATGAATCATAAAGTTTACCAAGGAGGATACATATTATGCAACTCAAAGGCAGCAAAACGGAACAAAATCTTATGACTGCGTTTGCGGGCGAAACGCAAGCCAGGACAAAGTACGATTATTACGCGTCACAGGCAAAAAAGGACGGATACGAGCAAATTTCCGCCATATTCTCCGAAACGGCGCTCAACGAAAAGGAACACGCAAAGCTTTGGTTTAAAGAATTCCACGGCATAGGCACCACGCCTGAAAACCTGCTGGACGCCGCGGCGGGAGAGCTTTACGAATGGACGGAAATGTACGCCGAATTCGCGAAAGT
>DAITPX010000183.1:0-2897 GCA_036833365.1 Clostridia bacterium
CTTCTTCCGACAAATATACCTTTGCCAGTTCAAACAATTTGAACTCATAGTTGCTTTTAGATTGGTTGGACGAGGCGACTTCGAGCAGACTCGGGACTAAACTTGTCCGCATAAGGCTCAGTTCCTCGCCTAGGGGGTTGAATATACTGATATATTTGGTTTTGTCGTCGGACGGGTCGAACCGCGCCTTGTTAATGAGAGCGCGTCCGCAAAACGAATATGTTATCGCCTCAAAATAGCCCAAACCGCAAAGCGCGTTTTTGGCTTTGTCCGCGGCGGTTCGGTCGGGTTTTTTGCCGCCTTTTGTAATTTGGCTGTTGCCGAGAAGCGTGGAATTAATTTTGTCGTAGCCGTAAATGCGGATTATTTCCTCGATAATATCGCAATCGCGCGAGATATCCTCGCGGTACGGCGACGCGGCGCATATTACTTCGTCGCCTTTAAATTCGGTTTTTATTTCGAGGGAATCCAGAATTTTCTTGACGGCCTCGCGCGGAACTGTGATTCCCAAAAGCTTTTCAATTCGGTTGAAATCGAAGCTCACGCGGGCGGGTTCCGTCGGCGTCTCAATAGAAATCCGCTCGGAGACTATTTTGCCGCAGCCCAGCTTTTGGACTAAATTCAGCGCGCGGGAAAGGGCTAATTTTGTAGTGTAAGCGTCCACGCCCCTCTCAAAACGCGCCGAGGAATCGCTTTGGACTTTCAATTTCCTTGAGGTGCGGCGGATGTTTTCCCTGATAAATTTTGCCGCCTCGAAAACTATCGTTTGCGTGGAGCCTTTTATACCGGAATCCTTGCCGCCCATAATGCCCGCCAGCCCCACGGCCTTGGTTTTGTCTGCTATAACAAGGCTGTTTGTATCTAGTGCGTATTCCCTTTCGTCCAAAAGCGTTATTTTTTCATCGGCTTTTGCGCGGCGGACGACAATCGTTTTGTCGGTAAGCTCCGAATAGTCGAAAGCGTGCATAGGCTGCCCCATCTCAAGCAAAACGTAGTTTGTAATGTCCACAAATGCGTTGATTGACCTAAGCCCCGCAAAATGCAGGCGCCTGGTCATCCATACGGGAGAGCGTAAAATTTCGGCGTCGGTGACAACCGCCGCGTTGTAGCTCGGGCAAAGGTCTTTCGCCGAGACCTCGACGGACAGATAATCCGCCGCGGAGCCTTTTTTCGCGCTGAAATTTATGTCGGCGGGCTTGAGCTTTTTGCCCAAAACGACGGCGATTTCGCGCGCAAGCCCGTATACGCTGCCCGCGTCGGGGCGGTTGCTTGTTATACTTACGTCAAGCAGGTAGTCGTCAAGCCCCAAAACCTCTTTTACGTCGGTGCCTAACGGTTCGTCGGGAGATAAAATCAAAATCCCGTCCACAGACGCTCCGGGATAGACGTCGTCGTTTATGCCCAGTTCCTCGCCGCCGCAGAGCATGCCGTTGGACTCGACGCCGCGCAGCTTGCCGCGCGTTATGCGCTTTCCGCAGGGCAGGCAGGAGTTGTGGAGAGCCGCGGGCACGACGTCGCCTTCCCGAACGTTAGATGCGCCCGTGACGATTTGAACCGTTTCGCGCCCCACGTCTATTTGGCAGACGCGCAGCCTGTCGGCGTCGGGATGTTTTTCTATGCTGACGACTTTGCCTACGATGACGTTTGACAGATTTTCGCCTAAATAAGACGTTTCCTCTACCTCGAAGCCCGCCGAAACGAGTTTTTGGCAAAGCGTTTTTATGTCTATGTCTATATCCACGTATTCTTTAAGCCATGACAGCGTTGTTTTCATTTTTTTGCCCTCCTAACCCTTGAATTGCTTTAGAAACCTGACGTCGTTTTCATAACAAAGCCTAATGTCGGGTATACCGTATTTTATCATCGCCATACGCTCCAAGCCGAAGCCGAAAGCGTACCCCGTGTATTCGGCGCTGTCAATTCCGCAATTTTCAAGCACAAACGGGTGAACCATGCCCGCACCCAAAACCTCTACCCAGCCGGTACCCTTGCAAATGCTGCAGCCCTTGCCGCCGCAGGCGCTGCATGTGAGGTCTACCTCGACGCTGGGCTCGGTAAACGGGAAATAGGACGGGCGCAGCCGCACCTCGGTGCTGGGGCTGAAAAGGTTTTTCGCCATATATTCCAGCGTGCCCTTGAGGTCGGAAAGAGTTATGCCGCGGTCGACCACAAGCCCCTCTATTTGATGGAACATAGGGGTGTGCGACGCATCTGAGTCGGAACGGTAAGTTCTGCCCGGGCAAAGCATTTTGATGGGCGGTTTCTTTTTTTCCATTGTCCTGACCTGGTTGGGCGACGTGTGTGTGCGGAGAAGTATGTTTTGCGTTATATAAAAAGTGTCCTGCATGTCGCGCGCGGGGTGGTTTTGGGGAATATTGAGCGCCTGAAAATTGTAGTAGTCCGTTTCAATTTCAGGGCCTTCCAAAACCTCGAACCCCAGCTCGATAAACATATCTAGGATTTCGTTTTGAATTTTCGTAACGGGGTGGAGCCCGCCCAGCGAGCGGCCGGGCTTGTCCAAGGTTATGTCGGCGAATTCTTTTTTGAGGCGTTGTTCAAGCTCCGTTTCGGCCAAAAATTTTTCTTTGTCGGCGAAAGCGGTTTCCAAAAGGTTGCGCGCCTCGTTTATAAACACGCCCGCCTTGGGGCGCTCTTCGGCGGGAAGATCTTTCATTCTGCGCAAAATCGCGGTCAGCTCGCCGCTTTTGCCCAAATATTTGACTTTTACGGCGCTTAGCTCCGCGCTCGTTTGGCTGGATGCGATTTCGTTTTTGCAGCTTAGCATAAGCATGTCGATTTTTTGCTTCATAACAAACTCCTTAATGCTATTAAAAAACCCCGACGCGCTCTTTTGCGCATCAGGGCGAAATTTAGTCGCGGTACCACCTGAATTTTTC
>DAITPX010000184.1:0-2894 GCA_036833365.1 Clostridia bacterium
ACCCTTAAGGACAGGGCGATAATCGTAGGTATCGGCATGGATTACCGCGACGGCGAATACGAAGTCACGGCGGAGGTGATTTCTGCCAAGCAGACGCCCCCCGAAGGCGGCGGCACCTCGCAGTTTTCGCAATTCGTCACGGGAAAGGGCAAAACCGTGTCGCTGGCGATTTACGACATATACGTCAAAACGGGCAAGCTTCCGTCCGTAAGTCAATGCGGGATAATGGTGCTGGGGGAAGGGCTTTTCAAAACCGAAAACCTCGAAAATATTTTCGGGCACTTTGTGGAAAGCGACGCGTTCCCCGACGGCGCGCTTGTGGCTTGCTGCGAAGGCGACGCCAAGGAGCTTTTCGGCAAATTGACGCCGCTAGACCAAAGTATTTCGTTCGGGCTGCAAAGCATAGTCAGCGGCATCGAGGGAAACACGGGCATACCTTTCAATTATTTGTGCAAATTTGTCAACTCGCAGGTGACTTCCTCGGCGTCGGGATATATGACCCTGCTTAAATTTGAAAAGGACGAGGAAGTGAGCTCGGAGGAAACGAAAAAGGAAACGGGCTTTTTCAGCGCCTGCCACGTGGCTGTTTTTAACAACTTTTATTACGTTGCGGAGCTTGAGGAGGACGAGATAAGGGGCATGACGCTGATTAACGAGCCGACGGCTTTCGCGACATTCGCGGTGGAAGCGTCCGTTGCGCCGCAGGCGTCTTTGCACAAAATCGGCATAGGCACCAAAATGAAAAACGTTCAAAAGGAATTGAATTTTGACGAAAGCGGCAAAATAACCTATGACATCAAAATTTTTATGGACTGCGAGCGCCTGAGGACGGACTCGACGGGGGAAGTGAGGAAGTTTATGGAAAAGAAATTCAGCTCTCTCGACCCGTCGATGAAAAAGCAGGTGGAGGAACAGGTAGAGGGGTATATAAAGGCCGCGATAGGCAAGTCGGTCGAGACCAACTGCGATTATTTGGGCATAAGCGACCAGCTTTACAAAAAATACGGTAAAAAATGGATTGTGTACAAGCAGGACCACCCGCAAATATTAAGCAAAATAGAGTTCAGTGTGGAGGCCCAAGTGGACAGAAACGAGGAATTCGAATCATAAAAAATTTCTTTTGAAGCAATATAATTTTAAAAGGAGGAAAAAAAGTGAAAAAAAGTTTGAGAGTAATTTTAGTCCTGATGTGTTTGGTTTTACTCGGAACGCTCATAGCGGGCTGCGCGAAAACCTACAAGGTAAGCTACTATGACAACGGCACGCTTATCACGACGCAAACCGTAAAGGGCGGAAAGATGGCCACACCCCCGACAAAACCGACGAAACAAGGCTATACCTTTGACAACTGGTACCAGGACCAAGGGATGACGAAAAAATTCGACTTTAAAACTACGAAGATAACCAAAGACACCACGATTTACGGCAAGTTCGTAGAAGACGCTAACCCAAGCTAAACGGAAGGGGGCGATTTTTAAAATCGCCCCCTTTGCTTTAAGCTATTTTGTCGATAAAGTTCACAGTCCCGTGCTGCCGTGCCCGCCCGTCCGCGTGCCCGAGGCATCGTCGCCGCCGGCTGTCAGGTAGGGTAGAATTATGCCCTGCACAAAAGCCTTGCCTTGGGGCAAAACCACTTTTTCGGCGCCGCGGTTTACGAGCGTGACTAAAATATGCCCGAAATTTTTTGCGCCGTAATAATCGCTGTCGATTATGCCAACGGTGTTGGCCAGCCCCAAACAATACTTAGTCCCCAGCCCGCTTTTGGGCACAATCGCCAAAAAGCAGTTTGGCGCCAAGCGGCATCTTATGCCTGACGGGACGGTGACTTTTTCACCGGAAGCCAGTTCTAGGGCATGGGGAAGGAAAAAATCGTATCCCGCCGAGCCCGCGGTGGCGCGAATCGGCAGTTTTACGTTTTCCAAGCCGCCTCCGCCGTCGAGCGTGAACTGCTCTTGCGGCACTTTTTCAAAAAGGGCTGTTTGCATGCGTTTACTCCAGGTTGGTTCTCAGCGTGTCTAGCTCTTTGCTTAGCTGTTTCGGCAGCCTGCCGCCGAATTTTTCATAATGCTTTTCTATATCGTCGGCTTCCTTTTTCCACAGGTTTTTGTCTATGTCAAGCAGGGTCTCCAAATCCTTGCCGCTAACGTTCAGCCCGTCGGTGTTGAGCTCGCTTGTTTTAGGCACGATTCCGATAGGAGTCTGCTTGCCCTGCGCTTTGCCCTCGTACCTGTCGATAATCCAATCCAGCACGCGCATATTGTCGCCGAAGCCCGGCCAGAGGAAATTGCCGTCTTTCTTTTGGAACCAGTTGACGTTGTAGATTTTCGGTGCGTTAGGCAGAACCTTTTCCATATCCAGCCAGTGTGCGAAATAGTCGCCCATATTGTATCCGCAGAAAGGAAGCATAGCGAAGGGGTCTCTCCTTAAAACTCCCACCGCTCCGGCGGCGGCGGCCGTCGTTTGGCTCGCCATCACGCTCGCCATAAACACGCCGTGGCGCCAGTTTTTAGCCTCGTAAACCAAAGGCACGGTGTCGTCGCGCCTGCCGCCGAAAAGTATTGCCGAAAGCTTTACGCCCTTTGGGTTTTCAAATTCGGGCGAAAGGCAGGGGCAGTTGACTATCGGCGCGGTAAAGCGGCTGTTAGGGTGCGCGGCCTTGGTTTCGCCGCCCCTGTGCCATTCTTTGCCCGTCCAGTCGATTAGCATTTCGGGCGCGTCGGACATCCCCTCCCACCACACTGTGTCGTCTGCGGGGTTAAGCGCAACGTTTGTCAAAAGGCTGTCCTTTTGGCAGGAAAGCATCGCGTTGGCGTTGGTTTTCATATTTGTGCCGGGCGCAACGCCGAAAAAGCCGTATTCGGGGTTTGTGGCATAAAGCGCGCCGTCCTTGCCCA
>DAITPX010000185.1:0-2889 GCA_036833365.1 Clostridia bacterium
TTTTTTGACAAAAAAGGGGGTTTTTCTTTACAACCGTTTTGAAATCGTTTATAATAAAGCTTATGAAACGAGTAATTTTGGCTTCATCCTCGCCGCGCAGAAAAGAGCTCCTCGGCGAAATAGTAGGCAAATTCGAAACGAAAACGGCAATCGGCAAAGAAATCAGCGATAAAAAACTGCCTTCCGAGCTGGTGATGAACCTCGCCGCGCAAAAGGCGGGCGCCGTTATGGAAGGCGAAACCGAAGACTGCGTCGTTATCGGCGCGGACACGGTGGTGGTGCTGGATAAAAAAGTGATGGGCAAGCCCGCCGACGCCGCGCAGGCGCGCCAGATGCTTTCCGCGCTTTCAGGGCGCGAACACTGCGTGCTTACGGGCGTCTGCATACTTTCGAAGGAGCGCATGGACAACTTTTTCGTTCGTTCCGACGTCCTTTTTCACGAGCTCGAAGCCGCGCAAATCGACAAATATGTCAAAACCGGTTCTCCCTTTGACAAAGCGGGCGCCTACGGCATTCAGGACAGCGGTTTTGTAAAAGAAATAACGGGCAGTTATTCCAACGTAATGGGGCTGCCATTGGAAAAACTCAAAAAGCACCTTGAAATTTTTTTGGAGGAAGCTTAAGTGTCAGATATCGAAGCGGCGTTGGATTTGGGCTCCAGCTTCATTTCCTCCGCCTGCACTAAAACGGGTTTTATAGTCAAAGAGCCGTCCGTCGTGGCTTTGGGCCCCGGCGGCAAAACTGCCGCGGGCATCGCCGCGGCGAAGCTCGCCAAAAGCTCGGGGGCAAAACTCGTCAGCCCGATAGTGGAAGGCGCCGTTACCGACAAGGATAAAGCCCAAGCGCTCATAAAAACCGTTTTGGGCAAGGTCTTGCCGAGGAATACGTTTTTTTCGCGTACCGTGGTTATGTGCGCCGTGCCCTGCGCCATGGGCAAAACCGAAAAGCAAAAAATCGAGTATGTGCTCGACACGCTTTCCGTCAAAAAGGTGCGCTTTATCGAGGCGCCGCTTGCCGCATCGGCGCAGATTTTTAACGAATTCAACGCCGACAAAGGCGTGATTTGCGATATGGGCTCGGACAAAACCGACGTCGCGGTAATAAGCGGCGGCGAAATATTGAGCGGCTGCACGCTTTACCACAGCGGCCGGCAAATCGACCGCGAAATAGCAGGCTTTGTCGACTCCAAATACAACGTCCGCATAAGCGAGGAGGAGGCTGAAAAGGTCAAGCGCGCCGCAGGCAGCCTCTACCAAAACGACCTTTCGGCGGCGGAGGCGCAAGGGACGAATACCTTTAAGGGCGTCGCCGAAACCATAGAAATCACCGCGCGCGAGCTTTACGACCTGCTTGCGGGCATTATCGGCAAATATGCCCAGATTATCGACAGCCTTCTGGCGTCGCTCCCGCCCGAAATAGCGCCCGCGGTAAAAAATCAAGGCATTTTCCTTTGCGGCGGCTTATCCAACCTTTCCGGCATCGACAAGTTTCTGCTCGAGGCACTCAAAATCAACGTGCGCATACCCTCTTCCCCCGATACCGTTTGCATAAAGGGCGCGCTCAAAATGTTTAAACACGGGTTTGCTTCGGCAACGCGAAAATAAAATTTTGACGTTAAACAGCAATCGAATTTTTATATTCAATTTACATAAAATTAAAATTCGCCGCAGTGTAAGCGGTGAATTTTTTTGTTTATTTTGTCTTATTTTCGTCTTACTATTGCCAAAAACTTTTTAGGATTTATAATAGAATTCCCCAAAGAGGGCTAACGGAGGCGTTATGGCAAGAAAAATAGTTTTGACAAGCGGCAAAGGAGGGGTGGGCAAAACGACGGTCACGGCCAACCTCGGCATCGCTTTGGCAAAAATGGCGCTCAGGGTGGTTATTGTGGACTTTGACCTTGCGCTCAACAATCTCGACATCGCGCTTGAAGCAGAAAATAAAGTGCTTTTCGACGTTTTCGACGTGGTTCAAAACAAATGCCGCATAAAGCAGGCGCTTGTGCAGGACAAACGGCTGCCCTCGCTTTTTTTGTTGCCCTCGGTGAGCGGCAAGGGTGAGCTGAGTGACGACGACGTGCAGCTGCTTATCGGCAAGCTGGACATTATGTTCGACTACGTGTTAATAGACAGCCCCGCAGGGATAGGCAGGGGCTTCGCGCGGGCGGCAAAGGCGGCGGACGAGGCAGTTATAGTCTGCACGCCGCATTTGGCAAGCCTGAGAGACGCCGACAAGGTTATAAGCGAGCTGAAAAAATATTCCCTCAACGACATCAAGCTTGTCGTAAACCGCATGAGGGGCGACCTTGTCGTAGCGGGCAAAATGCTCGACGCGTTCGAGATTTTTTCCCTTCTCGAGGCAAGCCCCTTGGGGATAATCGAGGAGGACGACAGCCTTAACTGCACGGGTTACGTGGATGAGGGCGACAATACGTTTGATATTTTAGCGAACAACCTCCACAACGGCGCGACGGATATGATAGATTATTTGACCAAACACCGCACGCTTTTGAAGCGGCTTTCGAGATAAAGGAGCTATAAAAAATGAACAGGCAATATCAACGGGCAGAAAACATTTTAAACAAAGACAAATGCAATTCCAACTCCCTTGACGTTTTGGAAAGCGAGATAAAATTGCTTCTGTCCAACTACATGACCGTCCGCGGCGTAGACGTGGCCGTCGTGCGCCGCCAGAAGGGCTTTTCGCTCAGAATTGAGGTCGACTCCGACGGGTTCATCGGCGTGGGCAAATCGATTTGATTTTCAAAAATTTTCTTTTTCAAAAAACTTCTTTCCCATGAATTTTCATTGTAAATCCCCTCCGCACCCCTTTCAAAAAAGAATATTAAAGGGCGGGGCGTCATAAATTATTGTAGTAATAAAACGGGGG
>DAITPX010000186.1:0-809 GCA_036833365.1 Clostridia bacterium
CACATATAAACGCATTCGTTTGCGGGCGGCAGGTATTGCGAAATTGTCTTGGCTGCGTTTTCCTTGCTCAAAATATTGATTTGCATTATGCGGCTCCTTAAAACTTTTTATTAAGTATTGACAAAGCGAAAAAGTTTATAATCTCGTTTTAAAATTACGCGGCTTTTTTCAGAAAATAAAATAGCAATAGGCTTTGCACGCCCTCTAAAATGTTCTTTCTCCGTTCGCAAAAACCTAATGCTTTGATAAAATCTATCGGGCTATTTTTCCTTAATTCAAACAGTAATATTATAAAAGCCCGCAACGCCGCTTTCCTTTCTTAACCGTACTTTTTCGACCGCCTTATAATCTTTGCAACCGCGCCCGCGAACCAATCAACTTAGCTTGTGTATCATTTCCCCGCAACCTTCTTCGTAAGCCTAAGCGCACAATCAAGCCTCGCCCTATCCGTCAAATGTACCGTTTATAATAAGCTTCCCGAGTCAAAAAAATAAATATTTGTTCCACGTGAAACATTATTGCCGATTTTTTCATACAATTTCTTTTTTATATTTTCATCTTCATAAAAATCTAACATGATTTTGCCTTAAAGCAGAACGCTTCTATTGAACAAAAAACCATTGTTCCACGTGGAACATAATTAAAACCAAATAAAAAAAGCAACCCTTAAGGTTGCTTCAATAATCTTCTTAAACCTAAACTAAATTATCCTTTTGTTATAAATCCCGTCACCCATTCGCCCAGCGGGTTTTTGGCGTAAATCGCCCCCAAAATTTTCCCGTCGTAAATCTGCTGACGAAGCACCTCCT
>DAITPX010000186.1:819-2839 GCA_036833365.1 Clostridia bacterium
GATATTGTACTCGGTTTTCGCCAGTGCGATAAGCGCGATAACCACGGCGAAAACCGAGTACAATATCCCCAGCGACAATATCATTCCCAAAAACCTGTCAATCCCCCTGATTACCGTGAGCTTTTCGACAAGCGACGAAAACAATTTTTGGATAAGCGACAGCAGCAGCCTGACAATCAGCGCAACCGCGGCAAAAACGATTATCAGCGAAATTATATACCCTACGCTTTCGCCCGCCCAAGTATAAATGGGCGAAAAAACGGGCTTTATGGCGTCGGCTATCGGCTTGGCCGCCAAAAAAGCCACCAGCGCCGAAACCGCAAATCCGACAAATCCGAATATTTGCGAAACAAAGCCTTTTGACAACCCCACTATAAAGCATATCAAAGCCAAAACCACAAACGCGACATCCGTGTATGTAAATATCTCAAGAACCACCCTTCAAATCCTCCTCAAAATTTTTATGGCGATATTTTAATTGTCGTTGTAGGACGTTTTCATCCAGTTTTCCACCATCGAGCAAATCCTGTCCAAATCGTCCTTTGTGTAATAGTCGATGCTTATCCTGCCTTTTTGGCTGTTGCCCATCGCCGAAACCTTTGTGGCGAACGCCCGCTGCATATTATCGACAAGTTCTTTAAGTTCGATACTCGGGGCCGCCGTTTTGGGTTCGGCCGGCGGCTTTGGGTTCATCAAATCGCGCACGGCTTTTTCCGTTTCGCGCACGTTCATTTGGTTGTCGCAAACTTTCAGCGCAAGCCTGAGCTGGTCTTTTTGGTCTGGGACGACGACAAGCGCGCGCGCGTGCCCCGCCGAAAGCCTTCCCTCTTCTATCAGCTCGACCACCTTGGCGTCGAGCGTCAAAAGGCGCAGCGTATTTGCTACCGACGAACGCGATTTGCCAAGGCGCTCAGCCGCCGTCTCCTGCGTCATGTTGAATTCTTCGATAAGCTGTTTAATCGCGCGCGCCGCCTCTATGGGGTTCAGGTCGTCGCGCTGCAGGTTTTCGACAAGCGAAATTTCCCTTATCTGCTGCGGCGAATAATGCCTGATAATGCTCGGTATAGTCTGCTTGCCCGCGATTTTGCAGGCGCGGTAACGGCGCTCCCCCGCGATTATCATATACCTCGTCCCGACGGGCGTAACGATAATCGGCTGAATAACCCCGTGCTCCTTTATGCTGTCGGCCAGCTCGCGAAGCTTGTCCGAGTCGAAATTTTTTCGCGGCTGCTCGCGGTTGGGGTCTATGTCGCCGAGCGAAAGCTCGGTGGGCTGCTCGGTCGAATTCGCGTTAAGGTCTACCTCGTTCATGCCGAAAAGCGACGCGAACCCCCTTCCCAAGCCTTTGTTTTTTTCTGCCATTTCTAACCCTTCTCCTCTCTGTCGACAAATTCCTTTGCCAGCATTTCATAGGCGATAGCTCCCGAACTGTGCGGGGCATGCGTTGAAACCGGCACTCCGAAACTCGGCGCCTCGACAAGCTTTATGTTGCGCGGCACGGGTATGTCGTACACTTTATTTCCGAAATATTTTTGAATTTCCTCCGTCACCTGGCGGCTCATGACCGAACGGTTGTCGTACATGGTCAGGACGACGCCGTTGATTTGAATGTCGGGGTTAAGCCGCTGCTTAACTATTTTGATTGTGTTCATAAGCTGGCTCAGCCCCTCGAGCGCAAAAAATTCGCTCTGGATAGGTATGAGCACGCTGTCGCACGCGGTCAGGGCGTTAAGCGTAATAAGCCCAAGCGAGGGCGGGCAATCGATAAAGATATAGTCGTACAAATTGACAAGCGGAGCGACGGCGTTTTTCAAAACGTATTCGCGTTTGGGCATCGTCACCAAATCCACTTCGGCGGCGGCCAGGTCGATGTTTGACGGGATAATATGCAGCCCCTTGTGTTCGGTCGTAATCACGACGTCGTCCGGCGCGCAGTCTCCCATTATCAAATCGTAAACCGTCCGTTTAAGCGTATTTTTCTCTATGCCGAAAGCGCTTGTGCTGTTGCCCTGAGGGTCAA
>DAITPX010000187.1:0-2828 GCA_036833365.1 Clostridia bacterium
CGCTTGAAAAAATTGCAGATAAATTATCAAGAGAAACGGGATATAACATTGATCCTAATAAATTTTATTTAATTAAGGCTCGTCCGGAATATTCACTAGTTGAACTGGGTTATAGTTCTGATAAAATAACTACTCAGTTTAGAATAGGTGTGGATATAGTTGTTAATGATGATGCGGTGCAAATTATAAATTTACTTGATAGTGATTTTAATCTTAATATACCTAAAATTAGTTTTAATAGAAATTTAAGCAATTACGTAGCGCTTAACAATTACTTTGATACGGACACGTATATAACCGACGCTGATACAGCATTGACTGATTAAGTGGACACAGACCCGACGGAAACATGCCGTCGGGTTTTCGAGGGTTTATAATAGTTTTAATAAAGTATTTATTCTTTAAATTTTAGTGGATAGCGTTTCCAAAATTTATTCGCCTACCAAAACGACAAGTTGGCCGAACTGTTCCAAAACGTATTCCTTGACGGAAACGGACTTGAGCGCTTCGATGAGAACCTTGGTTTTTGCGCTGTTTTCGGAGCCTTCTTTTACGGCCAGCACGTTTGCGTAAATGTCAGCGGCATCGCTGTCGGCAAGCTCGGTCAAAAGCACGGTGGAGCCTATTTTTGCCGAAAGGGCGTAGTTTCCGTTGATTATGCCGAAATCGACGTCGGGCAGCACGCGGGGGATGGACGACGCCTCAAGCTCGGTGAACTTTATGTTGTGCGGGTTGGACGTAATGTCGCGCGGAGTAGCCTCCAAACCTTTTGAGGTGTCGAGCTCTATAATGCCGTTTGCGGCGAGAAGCAGCAGCGCGCGCGCTTCGTTTGTGGTGTCGTTGGGGATGGCGAAGGTTTTGCCCTCGAGGTCGTCAAGAGAAGCACTTCTGCCGGGGTAAATCCCCAAAGGCTCGAAGTGAACCGCCAAAACGCTTTTTATGTGCGTGCCGTTGTTTTTGTTGAAGTTTTCGATGTAAGGCAGGTGCGCGAAGTAGTTGGCGTCCAGTTCGCCCTGCTCTAAAGCGGTGTTGGGCAGGACATAGTCGTCAAATTCGATAATCTCTAGGGTGTAGCCCTTGGCCTCGACATAAGGCTTTACCGCCTTGAGGATTAGCGCGTGGGGCGTCGGGGACGCGCCTACTCTGATGACCTTGTCGTCGGCGTCGGATGTGCCGCAGCCGGTTAGGGCCAGCAAAACCAAAACCGCGGACAGGCAAATTGCAAACAGTTTTTTCATAATTCTTCTCCTTTTGAACAAATTTGTTTTATTTTGTTTTTTTGTTCTGCAAAATTTATTAAGCAACGCTTTACAAACGGCGTTTGTCGATTTTTTTGGCTAAGAGGTTGAACAACCGTTGAACCGCCATTACTATCACAATGATTACCGCAAGGATAATAAGCATTTCTTTGTACTGGTAGCGGTGGAGCCCGTACCTTACGGCGACGTCGCCCAAGCCCCCGCCGCCCATCACGCCCGCCATGGCGGAATAGCCGATAAGCATAACGAAGGTTATGGATATGCCTCGCACAAGGGAGGGCAGCGATTCGCCCAAAAGCACGCCCACGATTTGCCGGGCGTTCGCGCCCAGCGTGACGCAGGTTTCGGTGAGGTTTTTGCCCACCTCGAGCATGCTTTGCTCGGTAAGCCTTGCCGCAAACGGAACCGAACCGACAAACAGGTAAAAGCAAACGGCGGTAGTGCCTATGCTTATGCCCAGCACAAAACGCGCGACGGGGATAAGCACAATCATCATTATGTAAAAGGGAACGCTGCGCCATACGTTTATTATCGTTTCCAAAACCGAATAAACGGCGCGGTTTTTTTTGACGCCGCCCTCGCGCGTAAGCACAAGCGCTATCCCCAAGGGAATCCCCGCCGCGTAGGAAAGCAGCGTGGCGAGCGCCGTCATATAAAGCGTTTTTAGGGTTTCGCTTAGGAGCATGCTCAGAAGTTCTGACATTTTACGTTTTCTCCCAAAAGATATTTGGCATAGCTGCCGCTAGTGTTTTCAAAAATTTTACCCACGCGGCCGTGCTCGACTATGCGGCCGTCGTCTATGACGGCGACCTCGCCGCAAATGGATTTGACCACATACGGCTCGTGGGTAATGATTACCACCGTCACGCCGCGGGCGTTAATTGACGACAAAAGCTTTAAAATCGATTTGGAGGTGAGCGAATCAAGAGCGCTTGTCGGTTCGTCGCAAAGCAGCAGCTTAGGCTCGCACGCCAGCGCCCGCGCGATTGCCGCGCGCTGCTTTTGCCCGCCCGACAGCTGCGACGGATAGGCCTTTTCCTTGCCCGCGAGGCCTACCAAATCGAGCAGCTCGGCGACCTTGCGTTGTATTTGGCTTTTTTCAAGCCTGCGGATTTTGAGGGGGAAGGCGACGTTTTGGCTTACCGTCCGCTGCTCGAACAGGTTGTAGCCCTGAAAAACAACGCCTATGCTTTTTCGCACTTCGCGCAGGGCGGCGGGCGTGAGGTTTGCAACGTCGGTTCCGTCCACCAAAATCTGCCCGCCGCTCAACGGTTCGATTAGGGCCAGTGCGCGCAAAAGGGTGGTTTTGCCCGCGCCGCTCATGCCCATGATTCCAAGCAGCGCGCCGTCGTGAACGGTGAAATTCACGCCGTTAAGCGCGGCGATTTCCTTTCCGTTGAGACGGTAGATTTTGGTTGCGTTTTTGACTTCTATCATTTTTGTTTCTCCTTTTTTGCATAAAAAAAGCTTTCGTCCCTAAATTTTAGGACGAAAGCGAATAAAATGCTTTTCGTGATACCACCTAATTTCGCAAAAAACCTCGCGGCATTTGCCTCTGCGGGTGCGCGG
>DAITPX010000188.1:0-2825 GCA_036833365.1 Clostridia bacterium
GCGTAAAAAAGGCAGGGGCGAAGCTCAAGTTCGCCGCCGAGCCTTTTTGCTTTGGCGAGTTCACGCTGTCCTCCGCGGGCGGCAGGTACGTTTTGACGGGCTGCTCCCAAATCGAAAGCTTTTTCGACCTCCGGAGCGGCCTCGAAAAATATTACGCGGGCTGCGTCATGCTGGACGCCGTTTCCCGTTTTGAGGAAAAAGACGCCAACCCTCCGGTTTTTCTGCTTCTCTTAAAAAGCCTGCAAAGCCTTTTGTCCCAAAGCTCCGGGCTCGTTCTGCTCAAATTCATGCTCGACTTTTTGGAAAAATCGGGCTACAGGGCGGAGCTTGACGGCTGCAACCAATGCGGCTCGACAAATTTCGACAAATTATTTTACGATTCGTCCTTTGAGTCTTTCGTTTGCCCCGCTTGCCGCACCGCGCAAAGCCAGCTCCTTTCGCCCCCCGTGCTTTCCACCCTGAAAATGACGGAAAAAATCCCCCTCGAAAAAATCACCGTAATCAAAGTAAAAGACGAATACATAAAGCAGGCGCTCGCCGTATTGGGGCTTTACGCCGCGCCCCGAATCTCGAAACTAAAAAGCCTCGACCATTTCCTGAGCCTCTAATTTTTTTACTCGTTTTGCTAAATTTTAATAAACTGATTTCAAAATCCCGTTTCCCGCAATCACTGACCTAAATTCGTGCTTAAATTAATTTAAAACCCCGTTAATTCCGATGGGTTTAAATTTTATGTTATTCCAAAATAAAATCACATTCACCTACTTCACATTCGCGCCGGAGTTAAATTTTAATTTAAATTAATTCGCCGTGAACAAGCTTTACGTTCATATTTTTTAGGCGTTCTTTGCGCCTGTTTCCCGCAACCGTCTTAAAAATTTTACTTGAAATTGTTTGTTAAAAAGCCGATTGTATTGTACAATAGGGCGTGTGATATAAGTTTAATTTTTGGTTACAATTAATTAGGGAGGAAATCATATGACAAAGTACGTCTATCTATTCAGCGAAGGCAAAGGCTCGATGAGAGAGCTTCTCGGCGGCAAAGGCGCCAATTTGGCTGAAATGATAAACCTCGGCTTGCCCGTCCCGGACGGATTTACGGTTACGACCGAAGCCTGCAACGACTATTACGCCAACGGCAAACAGTTGTCCGACACGGTAAAGGCGCAGATATTCGACGCTCTGGAAAAAACTGAAAAAAAACTCGGTAAAAAATTGGGCGACCTCGCCAACCCGCTGCTTGTTTCTGTGCGCAGCGGCGCCCGCGCTTCCATGCCGGGCATGATGGACACGATTTTGAACCTCGGCCTCAACGAGCAGACCGTCGAATCCATTGCGAAGCTTACGTCCAACCCGCGTTTCGCCTACGACAGCTACCGCCGTTTTATTCAGATGTTCGCCGACGTGGTTATGGAGCTGCCCAAAAGCAATTTCGAAAAAATCCTCGACGAGGTTAAGGAGCAAAAGGGCGTAACCTTCGACACCGACCTCGACGCCGACGACCTCAAAAATATAGTAAAAAAATTCAAAGCGCTCTACAAAAAAGAGCTCAAGCAAGATTTTCCCGAAGACCCCAAGGCCCAGCTTATCGCGGCGGTTACGGCGGTGTTCCGTTCGTGGGACAACCCCCGCGCAATTTATTACAGAAGGATGAACGACATCCCCGGCGACTGGGGCACGGCGGTCAACGTCCAGTCCATGGTCTACGGCAACATGGGCAACGACAGCGGCACGGGCGTGGCTTTCACGCGCAACCCCGCTACCGGCGAAAAGGCCTTGTTCGGCGAATACCTGATGAACGCGCAGGGCGAAGACGTTGTGGCGGGCATACGCACGCCCAACCCGATTTATCATTTGGAAGAACAAAACCCCGAGGTTTTCGCGCAGTTCGTAAAAATCTGCGGAATTTTGGAAAACCATTACCGCGACATGCAGGATATGGAATTCACCATCGAAAAGGGCAAGCTTTACATGCTCCAGACGCGCAACGGCAAACGCACTCCCGCCGCTGCGCTCGCTATAGCCGTCGATATGCTCAAGGCGGGCATTATCAACGAAAAGGAAGCGGTCATGCGTATAGAGCCCAAGTCGCTCGACGCGCTCTTGCACCCTCAGTTCGACGCCAAAAAGCTCGCGTCCGCAAAACCTATTTCAAGCGGCCTTGCTGCTTCTCCTGGAGCGGCGAGCGGCGTGGTGTGCACGTCGGCTAAACGAGCCCTCCAGATTATGGACAAGGACAAAAAAGCAAAGGTTATCATAGTCAGGCTCGAGACCTCCCCCGAAGACATCGAGGGAATGGCTATTTCGCAGGGCATTCTGACCGCCCGCGGCGGCATGACCTCCCACGCGGCGGTTGTGGCGCGCGGCATGGGCAGGTGCTGCGTTTCGGGCTGCCCCGACCTCAAGATTGAGGAAGGCGACGACTTTTTCTTTATCAAAGGCAAAAAATTTGTCGAGGGCGACGTCATTTCGCTTGACGGCAGCACCGGCAATATATACGAAGGCGCAATCCCCACCGTTCCACCCCAAATTGCGGGCGACTTCGGCACGGTTATGGAGCTTGCCGACAAATTCCGCAGGCTCAAAGTCCGCACAAACGCCGACACTCCCGCCGACGCCAAAACGGCTGTCGAATTCGGCGCGCAGGGCATAGGCCTGTGCCGCACCGAGCACATGTTCTTCGGCAAGGACCGCATCCAGTCCATGCGCGAAATGATTGTTTCCGATACGGTAGAAGAAAGGGAAAAGGCGCTCGGCAAGCTTTTGAAATTCCAGCGCGATGACTTCGAGGGGATTTTCCGCGCGATGCAAAACCGCCCCGTGAC
>DAITPX010000189.1:0-2322 GCA_036833365.1 Clostridia bacterium
TTAACGTCCACACCTGACGGGATTGCAATCGGTGCTCTGCCTATTCTTGACATAATAATTCCCTCCTACCAGATGTACGCCAGCACTTCTCCGCCCAGATTGGCTTTGCGCGCGCTTTTGTCCGTCATAATGCCCTTTGAAGTGGAAACTATGGCAATCCCCATTCCGTTCAGAACGGTGGGCATTTGCCCGGCCTTCGCGTAAACGCGCAGTCCCGGCTTGCTGATGCGCCTTAGGCCCCTGACGACCTTGTCGCCCTTGATATACTTCAAAGTTACTTTTAACATGCCTTGTATGTTGTCTTTCTTTTCTTCAACCGCTGTGACGTAGCCTTCTTCGAGCAAGATTTGAGCGATGGCTCTTTTGGTATTGCTGGCAGGGATTTCGACGTCGGCGTGCTTTGCCGTCAAAGCATTGCGGATACGGGTCAGCATATCCGCGATAGGGTCAGTAACTACCATTATTTTTCCTCCTTACCAACTTGCTTTTTTGACACCGGGTATTTCTCCCTTGTATGCCAATTCTCTGAAACAAATCCTGCAAATGCCGTATTTGCGCAAAATCGCGTGCGGCCTGCCGCATATGCTGCAGCGGGTGTAAGCCCTTGTCGAGTATTTCGCAGGCCTTTGTTGTTTGTTAATCATTGATTTTTTTGCCATATTTACCTCACTTATGCCCGAAACGGCATTCCCATCAGTTGCAGCAGCTGCTTTGCTTCCTCGTCCGTGCCCGCCGTGGTAACGAACGTTATGTCGAACCCGCGCGTTTTTTCCACTTGGTCGTAAACGATTTCAGGGAAAATAAGCTGTTCCTTGACGCCCATCGTGTAGTTGCCCCTGCCGTCGAACGAATTGGGCGAAACCCCGCGGAAGTCGCGCACTCTCGGGAGAGCTATGGAAATCAGTTTGTCCATAAACTCGTACATCCTGTTGTTGCGGAGAGTCACCTTTGCGCCTATCGACATCCCTTCCCTGAGCTTAAAGTTAGCCACCGATTTTTTCGCCTTTGTGATTACGGGGTTCTGTCCGCTGATTTGCTTGAGCTCGTTCACCGCCAGCTGAAAGCTTTTTGCGTTGTCCTTGGTGTCGCCCAGGCCCGCGTTGATGACGATTTTTTCGATTTTGGGCACTTCATTTACGTTTTTGTAGTTAAAGTGCTTTTCGAGCTGAGGAACAACATTGTCCGCATAGTGTTTTTTCAGCCTGTTGGCCGCGGTCGCAGGCTCCGCCGCCTTGGCCTTCGGTGTTGCCGGGGCCGCTTTGGTTTTCGGGGCCGCCTCTTTGTCTTTTGGCGTTTCCGGGGCCGCCGCCTTTTCTTTCTTGTCAGCCAATGTCCTATTCCTCCTTATTTATTTCCTGCTTAGGCTCCGCTTTTTTCTTTGCGGGCGCCTTCGCCGTTTTTGTTGCGGTTGTTTTTTCCGCCGTAGTTTTCGCGGTTTTTTCCGTCGTTGCTTTCGCCGACGAAGCTTTTGCAGCCGCTTTCTTGGCGGTCTTTTCTTCTTTTACGTCCAAAACCGCCCCGCACTTTTTGCACGAACGGACAAACTTGCCTCCGTCCGCGGACTTTGTGTGAGCCACACGCGTGGTTTTAGAGCATTTCGGGCAAACTACCATAACGTTGCTCGCGTCTATGGTTCTGGGCTTGTCGATAATTCCGCCCTTTTCCTGCGCCTTGCGTGGTTTTACGTGCCTTTTAACAAGGTTGAGCCCCTCGACGATAACCTTTCTTTCGATAGGATAAGCTACAAGTACCTTGCCGCGCTTGCCTTTTTCGTTTTCGTCGCCGACGATGACTTCAACAACGTCGCCGCGCTTGACATTCATGCTTGACATTTACTCAGTAACCTCCTTTACAAAACTTCCGGCGCAAGCGAAACTATGCGCAGATAATCTTTTTCTCTCAGTTCCCTTGCTACGGGCCCGAAAATGCGGGTTCCCTTGGGTTGCTTCTGGTTGTCGATAATAACCGCCGCGTTGTCGTCGAAACGTATGTGCGTGCCGTCCTTTCTGCCTATGCCGAACGAAGTGCGCACGATAACGGCTTTCACGACCTCGCCCTTTTTAACGACTCCGCCGGGGTTTGCGCTTTTCACGCTGGCAACAATAACGTCGCCCACGTTGCCGGCCTTCCTGACCGACCCGCCCAAAACCTTTATGCACATGATTTCCTTAGCTCCGGAGTTGTCGGCAGCCTTCAATCTGCTTTGTGGTTGTATCATTATTGTTCTCCTTACTTAGCCTTCTCGATAATAGAAACCAAACGCCAGTTTTTGTCCTTGGAAAGTTTTCTCGTTTCGGCAATCAAGACGGTGTCCCCAATTCC
>DAITPX010000189.1:2350-2815 GCA_036833365.1 Clostridia bacterium
AACAAATTTAAGCACCCTTTGTACAAAAAGACGGTGTCCCCAATTCCGCACTCGTTCTTCTCGTCGTGGACCTTAAATTTTTTGGTCGTCGAAATCGTCTTTTTGTACAAAGGGTGCTTAAATTTGTTTGCGACCGCGACGACTATCGTTTTGTCCATTTTGTCCGAAACGACGGTGCCGACGCGCTCTTTTCTCATATTTCTTTCTGCCTTGGCAGTTTGCGAATTCGTAGTCACTTTTTCTTCCCCCTTACTTACCGGCGCCGTACTGTCTTTCGCGAAGCACGGTTTTGACTCTGGCGATGTCTTTTTTGCAAACCGCGAGCGCCGAATTGTTCGTCAGCTGGCCGGTGGCGTGCGAAAGGCGCAGATTGAACAATTCTTTTTTAAGGTCGGCCAATTTTGCGGTCAATTCCTCATTATTCATTTCTCTGACTTTATTAGCCTTCATTCGTGTTCACCTCGT
>DAITPX010000190.1:0-2747 GCA_036833365.1 Clostridia bacterium
CTTTATGACTAAAACGGAATTAATAACGCTTATAGGCGAGCTTGTGCTGACGGAATCGACGACGTCAACGATATTGTTTACTCCGAAGGCGAGGAGCCCGCTTCTTTTACGGTGCTGTTTGAAAACGGTAAAAAGTTTGTAATCAAAACCGAAGAAAAGGCGGATGGTATCAATAACTAAATTTACAAAAAATATGAACCGCGATAAAAGACACTCAAAACTTCGAGTTACAGAGATACGTTATTTCAATGATAAATAAGAAAACCCGTATTTTTGAGATACGGTTTTCAACTATTTACGCATTAGGCAGACTAAAAAATCAATTTTCCCTTCCCACAAGCTGGTCTATCGTACAGCCGAGGTAGTCGGCCAAGATAATCAGGGTGTTCAGCAGCGGCTCGCCGCCACGGCGCCAGCGATTGAGATAGACATGCTTAACGGGCGTTTCTTTGTCGAGCTTATACGTCGAAACGCCGTGAGTTTTAAGAATATACTTAAATTGTTCCATAAAGGGCGGGCGCGGCTTGGGAGTGAAAGAAAGAGGTTTTTCGGTGCGTCCCGCTAAAAATTCAATCGAACAATTGAAATAATCCGCAAGCATTACCAGATTTTTCAGTTTGAGTGAATAATCTCTGAGCGTCCATCTGCTGACCGTAGCGCTTTTGAGCCCTAAATTCTTGGCAAGTTTTTCGCAGCTTAGGCCGCGCTCCTGCATCAATTCCTTTAGAATCTCACTAAAATTTGACACCCTCTTCCATATCCTTTTTTAAATATTATCTTACTAACATGTTAAAAATACTTGTATCAAACATGTTAGTAAGACATACTATTATTTGCCGATTAATAATGGCATATATTTTTAAAGGATGGAAAACACTTTATGACTAAAACGGAATTAATAACGCTTATAGGCGAGCTTGTGCTGACGGAAATCGACGACGTTAACGATATTGTTTATTCAGAGGGCGAGGAGCCCGCGTCTTTTACGGTTTTATTTGAAAACGGCAAAAAATTTGTAGTCAATACCGAAGAAAAGGCGGAATGATATCAACAGCCTAAAATTTTACAGAAGCTGCGAATCACGGATAAAGTACATAAAATTTTTTTTGATAAGGCCATGCAAAGAAAAACCCGTATTTTTTGAAATACGGGTTTCAAAATATTTGCCATAATTAGGGCAGATTAAAAAAATCAGTCTTCTTTCCCAGTAAACCAGCCAATCGCTAGAAACAATCAAGATGTTGCTATGCCGAGATTTTCAAAAAGTTTTTTTTTAAATCAGTCTTCCAATCCCAAAAGATAATCCGCCGAAACGCCGAAAAACCTCGCCAGCCGGAAAATATAGGTTGCCTTAGGCTCGTTTTCAGCGTTTTCCCAAGCGGCTATCGTCGGCTGGCTGACTTTGATTTCAGCCGCGAGCTTTCTTTGGTTCAATCCCCGTTCGATTCTCAAATCTTTAATTTTTTGCCCGATTTTCATATTTATATTATATAGATAAAGCTATCAAAAATCCCGCTTGATAAATTTTCCTATCGGTATATAATCTTGTTGCAAAGACTAATTTAATATGCTATAACACTTATAGGCGAGCTTGTACTGACGGAAATCGACGATGTCAATGATATTGCTTATTCCGAGGGCGAGGAGCCTGCGTCATTTACGGTTTTGTTTGAAAATGGAGAAAGTTTACGGTCAAGGCCGAAGATTAAGCGGATTATAAGAACCTGTCTGACGGCTTGAAGCGCCGCAAAAGTAATAAGAAGACGGATAAAAATAAATTCACGTTAAATTGTAATTGTATATAATCTGTTATCGTTTCGGTGCATGAAATTAAGTGAATATAAAAAGCCCGTATTTTGACATACGGGGTTTTTTAAAATATTTGACTGTATTGGAAAGTGGCATCAAAAAAATTTGGCTTTCGTTTTTTATTAAAACGATTAAGCAATCGTTTGCTTGTCGAGATAAGAGCATGCGGCGAGCGCGGCGACGGCGCCGTCTGCGCTTGCGGTCGTAAGCTGGCGGATTTTTTTGGTGCGGCAGTCGCCCGCGACAAACAACCCCTCGGTTTTGGTCAGGCAGTCCTCGCCCGCGATTATGTAGCCGTTTTCGTCAAGGTCGGTCAAGGGCGCAAACAGTCCGTTGTCGGGAACCTGTCCGATGGCGATGAAGAGCGCCTTGGTCTTGTGGGTGTGCTCGGCGCCGCGCTTGTCCTTGTAGACAAACCCCGTCAGCTCACCGTCGCCCAAAAAGGCCGTGACCGCCGTGTCGGAATGGACGGTTATGTTGTCCCTCTGCCTTACCGCCCTGACCAGGCTTTCGTCGCCGAAAAATTTGTCGAACAGGGTGAACATATGCACCTTAGGGCAATAGTTGGAAAGCAACAGGGCGTATTGCAGCGCGGAATTCGCGTCCCCCACAAGAGCGACCTCCTCGCCCTTGAAAAACGCGCCGTCGCAGACCGCGCAGTAGGATATGCCGTTGCCGATAAGCTCGTCTTCTTTGTCGAGCATAAGGCGTTTGTGCTTAACGCCCGCGGCGATAATGACGCTTTTGGACTGGTATGTGTTATAATCTGTGGTTACGTTGAAAATATTGCCGAATTTTTTGACGGAGAGGACTTTTTCCAGCTCCACCACGGCACCCAGCGAGGAAATCTGCTCAAACAGCTTGTCGGCGAAATCCTCGCCCGAGATGTGTTCTATCGAGGGAAAAAGACGATGGCGAAGGTGGCCGTGTAGTTGATG
>DAITPX010000191.1:0-2742 GCA_036833365.1 Clostridia bacterium
GCAGCTGGCGCTGCCCCTGCGAAAGGTTGCCTCTGTCGCCCGTAATCATGGTGTCGTATTTGTCGGGCAGGTGGCTTATGAAAAAGTCGGCGTTGGCAAGCTTTGCCGCGGCTATGCAATCCTCATCCGTAGCGTCCAGCCTGCCGTAGCGGATATTGTCCATGACCGTACCCGTAAACAGGTGCGTATCCTGCAATACCATTCCCAGGCTGCGGCGCAGGTCGGATTTTCTTATTTTGTTGATATTTATTCCGTCGTAGCGGATTTTTCCGTCGGGCACGTCGTAAAAGCGGTTGAGCAAATTTGTTATCGTGGTTTTGCCCGCGCCCGTGCTGCCGACGAAAGCTATTTTCTGCCCCGGTTCGGCGTAAAGCGAAACCTGTTTCAGCACTTTTTTCTCGGGGTCGTAGGCAAAATTGACGTTCTGGAGCCTTACGTCGCCCTTAAGCGGAACGTAGGTTATTTTTCCGTCTTTCATGGGGCGCTTCCACGTCCACATATTCGTGTGCTCGTCCGTTTCGGTTAACTCGCCGTTTTCGCCGGGCTTGACGTTGACCAGCGTAACCAGCCCGTCGTCCTTTTCGGGTTTTTCGTCCAAAAGGTTGAAAATCCTTTCGGCGCCCGCAAGCCCTGAAAAAATCGCGTTCATCTGCATCGCCACGTTGGTGATTGGCATCGAGAAGCGTCTGCTGTATTCCAAAAACGCCACTATGCCGCCGATGGTGACGGTCACCGACATTCCCAAAAGCGTAAACACATTGTCCACCGAAGTAACGTACATCAATGAGGAAACGACGACCATTACCGCGTAAAAGATATGCGCGACGTTCATCATTATTGGACCCATCATGTTGGCGTAAGTGTTTGCGGAGGTCGCCCTTTTCGTCATTATTTCATTGAGCTCGTCAAAGCCCTTCTTCGCCTGACCTTCGTGGTTGAACACCTTTACTACGCGCTGCCCTTCGGTCATTTCCTCTACAAAGCCGTTGAGCTTGGCGACCGCAGACTGCTGCTCGACAAAGTTTTTGCGGCTCCTTTTGCCCACGACTTTTACTATGATTAAATTGACGAATATCTGCAAAACCGCTATGATTACCAGCATCCAGTTAAGCAAAATCATTGCGACAAAAAATCCCACTATCGTCACAAAAGACGAAATTGAGGAGGGTATGGCAGAGCTGAACATTTCGCGCATGACGTTGGTGTCGTTGGTATATGTCGACATTATCGAGCCGTGCGTGCGCTTGTCGAAATAGCTTATCGGCAGCGACTGCATATTGTTGAACATATCCGTACGCATATTCTGCAAAATGCCCGCGCTTATCGTTAGCAGCAGCCTCTGCTCGCCCACCGCGCACATGGCGCCCACGGCATAAATCAAGGCCATAATCAAAACCATGCGGGTAAAAATAACCATATCCCCGTTTGCCAAAAGATTATCAATGACAGGCTCGAGCATATAAGTCCCCAAAACGTTGGAAAGCGCGTTGACTATCGACATGATAACGACAAGGAAAAACAAAATCTTGTATTTCCCCATGTATTTAAAAATCCTGCCCACGGTCTTCCTTACGTTTTTAGGCTTTGCGAAACCCTTGCCTTTAGTGTTCATATTGCGGACGTCGTTCATTGCCGCTTTCATTCCGCCCATCTCTAATTCACCCCCATCGCCTGACTTTCGTAGACTTCTTTGTAAATTTCGCAGCGGTTTATAAGCTCGGAATGCTTGCCGATGTCGACTATTCTTCCCTTATCCAAAACCACTATCTTGTCCGCGTCCGAAACCGACGCGACGCGCTGCGAAATAATAATTTTCGTTATATCCTTGAGGTTGTTTTTAAAGGCGTCGCGGATTTTTATGTCGGTGGCCGTATCCACCGCGCTTGTCGAATCGTCCAAAATCAGGATTTTAGGTTTTTTTACCAGCGCGCGCGCAATGCACAGCCTCTGCTTCTGCCCTCCCGAAACGTTGACGCCGCCTTGGCCCAGCTCGGTCTGGTAACCGTTAGGGAAAGAGCGTATGAAATGGTCGGCCTGTGCGTATTCGCACGCTTCGGTTATTTCCTCGTCGGTAGCCCCGGGGTTGCCCCACAAAAGGTTTTCCTTAATCGTACCGCTGAACAGCACGTTTTTTTGCAGCACCATCGCTACGGCGTCGCGCAGGCTTTCGAGCGAATATTGCTTGACGTCCTTCCCGCCAACTTTCACGGAACCGCCGTCGGCGTCGTAAAGACGCGGGATAAGCTGCACAAGTGTCGATTTGCCCTCTCCCGTTCCGCCGATAACACCCACCGTTTCGCCGGGCGCGATATCGAGATTGATATTATTTAAAACATAGTTGTCTTTTTCCTTATTGTAGCTGAAATTGACGTTTTCAAAAACGACCGAGCCGTCGGGCACCTCAAGGTCGGAAGCGGGCGAGATTATGTCGGGGGTCGTGTTCAAAACCTCGTTTATGCGCTGCACCGACGCCCTGCTCACCAATACTGTAACCGAAAGCATGGACAGCATAAGCAGCGAGTTAAGTATCTGCACGGCGTAGGTTATCATTGCGGTAAGGTCGCCGATTTCTATTGCGCCGTCCAGCAAAAACCTTCCGCCTATTCCCGTTATGGCAAGCTTGGACAGCTGCATGACGATTTGCATAATCGGCATGATAAACACCACAAGCTTTTCGGCGGAAATCTGCGCGTTGGTCACTTCGACCGCGCGCTTGAGAAATTTTTCCTTTTCGTGTTCCTC
>DAITPX010000192.1:0-2709 GCA_036833365.1 Clostridia bacterium
TTGTACACAAAAAACCTCCCGATATTATTAAGCTTCGTTTGTATATCGAAAGGTTTCTTTTGCAGAGGCGTTAATTCATTTCTTTAGTGATATATTCCGCGGCGCTTTCGGCGGCCGTCGCGCCCTCGGCGCACGCGGTGACGATTTGCTTGAGCTTTTTGTCCAGCGCGTCACCCGCGGCGAAAACCCCCTTGCGGCTCGTCGCCATTTTTTTGTCCGTCACTATGCGCCCTTCGACGGTTTCGACCAAATCGGAAACAAAACCCGTAAGCGGCGTAGTGCCCATCGCGACAAACACCCCGTCGACGTCGAGTTTGATTTTTTCGCCGTCCTTGTTTTTGATAAGGACGCCGCTAACTTTTTTGTCGTCGCCGAAAAGCTCCTCTACCTTGGCGGAAAAAATAAAATGCACGTTGGGCTTGCCTAAGGCTTTCATGAGGACGTCCTGGCCCAAAAGCTTGCTTTGCGGAATCAGCACGTAAACCTTTTTCGCAAGGTTCGACAGGTAAAGCGCGTCGGACATGGCGATACCGGTGCCGCCCACCACGGCCACGGTTTTGTCTTTATAAAACATTCCGTCGCAGGTGGCGCAGTAGTGCACCCCCTTGCCCTCGTATTGGCTGCCGAAGCCCAGCGTTTTATGCGTCGCCCCCGTGGCGATAATCACCGTTTTAGTTTGGTACTCCGCCTCGGCGGAAGTAATACCAATATATGCCTCGGCGGGTTTTATGGCTACAATTTCTTCGTATTTGACCTGGAGCCCCAGCGCCGTCGCCTGCTCGAGCATTTTGCTCACAAGGTCGTAGCCGTTGACCGACTCGTAAGACGGAAAGTTTTCTATTTTGTCGATAAGCGCGGTCTGCCCGCCCACGGCAAGTTTTTCAAACATCAGCACCTTAAGCCCCCGCCTGAGGGCATATATCGACGCGGTGAGCCCCGCGACCCCGCCGCCTACAATCGCTATATCCAACATAGTAATTTACCTCATCTCGTTATTCTTTGTATTTTTACAGTATTGTTTTTCATATATTTTATTCTGTGAAAATCGACCAAAAGCAATCCGCACACCACCGAAATACACCCTACGATCAGCTGCGGCAAAAGCATTTCCATAATTGCGACGGGGTTGCCCCACGAAACGAAAAATATCTTGAGCCCGATAAAGAAATTGAAATTGTCGATAATCAGGTACGCCTGCATTACCGCCTGCGCCGCAAACATCAAAACGGCGGCCAAGGGCATCAAATGCGCATAAAACGCCGCCCCCGACTTGCCCCTGAGCTGAGCGTAAGACACGGCGCTGAGATACCCCATCATAAAGCCGCCCATTATGTAAAAAAACCACGCCCGCGACTTCGTCGCTATATAAACAAGGCAAATAAGGGCAAAGCACATCACCTGCATCAAAATCGGGATTGCTATTATCTTCGAGGCGGACACCTCGGAATATTTCGCGTCCAAAGCTCGTTTGTTGACCGAGTAGTTAAATTTGTTAAAGCACTTTTCGTGACCCAAACAGACCACCCCGTCCACCTCGAAATAAGTCGGATAGGCTCCGAGTTCCTCCCCGCAAAACGCGCAGATTTCCGAGCCGCTGGCGTTGCACATTTTGAGGAGCGCTGTAAGGTAATCCAAAACGTGCTTTATGTTGCGGCTGCGCGACACGACCGAAACGATGGGCGGCGTTATGCGGTAAAGCACAATGTCATAGTCCGCCGAATTCTGCTCCAAAAGCCGCTGGAAAGCGTCCGTTTCGTCGATAAGGGTATTAAAAAAATACACGATATTGCTGCCCTCATAGCCCATACAGATGTTGTAGGAATTATAAACGCCGTAAAAGCGGTGCTTGTAGGCAACAAGCCCGTTGTCGGCAGCGAATAAATTTATGTGATTGGTCGCCATGGGATTATTATAACCTATCCCTGAAAGATATTCAATTAAAAAGAGTTGAGTGTTTTGTTAAAACTTTGTGAAATTCTTCAGCCCCGCACGCGACGGATGTCCAATCATCAGAAAATAACAATAAAAAAAGACGGATTTTTTTCCGTCTTTTTGGTTTCGTAAAGCCTGAAATTAACGTTTGCTGAATTGCGGCGCCTTGCGCGCTTTGTGCAAGCCGTATTTCTTTCTTTCCTTCATTCTCGGGTCGCGCGTCAAAAATCCCGCCTTCTTCAAAACCGCCCTGTCTTCGCCCGCTACAACCAAAGCCCGGGCTATGCCGTGCCTGATTGCGCCGGCTTGGCCCGTAGTGCCGCCGCCGTTGACGTTTACGAAAATATCGTATTTCGCGGCGCTGCCCGTCAGCTCGACGGGTTGGCGCACGATGTATTTCAGGGTGTCCATGTCGAAATATTCGTTTATGTCGCGTTTGTTGATTGTGATGCTCCCGTTTCCGTTCGGCACCAGCCTGACGCGCGCGATGGATTTTTTCCTTCTGCCCGTGCCCCAATACTGAAGCTTCTTTTTAAGTGCAACTTTTGCCATAATTCAAAAACCTCCTACTCGCCCAAAACAAGCGCTTCGGGCTTCTGCGCTTGGTGTTCGTGCTCGCCGCCCTTGTAGGCCTTGAGCTTTTTGAGCATTTTGCGTCCCAGCGAATTTTTGGGGAGCATGCCTTTGACGGCCTGCATCAACACAAAATCGGAGCGCGTTTCCATCAGTTTGCCGTATTGAACCTCGTGCATATTGCCCGCCCTGCCGCTGTGCCTG
>DAITPX010000193.1:0-2694 GCA_036833365.1 Clostridia bacterium
GGCGCCCTGTAAGGTTTCGGTTCCGTCCGCACGCCCGTTTCCACAACCGTCTGGTACGCCCTGCCGCCCTCGCGCGTTTCAAACGGACGTTCGGAAAAGCTTATACGCTCCTCATTTCCGTCGGCATCGTCCTCTTCAGCGATATTTTCGTCCGCAATTTCGTCCTCGTCGGGCTCCTCAATTTCGTTTGAGTTTTTGCCCACGACGTCAAAAAACTCGGGTTTATCGGCTTTCTTGGTTTTGGAATAGTTGTCGCCGTCGATTATGTTGTCAGCGCTGGGGTTTTTGGAAAAAGCTATGACCGAACGCAAATCGCGTTTCGCCCTCTCGAGCTTTTGTTCCTGCTCGGTTTTCTGAGCTGTTTCGCCGCTTTCGGCGGGCACGGCCCCGTCCTTGGGTGCGGGCGAGGAATACGCGCCGCGCTCGCGGTCGTATTCGGAATAAGGCGTTTTGGGTTTTTCAAAAATCGGGTTCTTCTGCTCTTTTACGCCCTCGTCGAAACGGCTTTTTGGCGCGGTGTCGTAGTTTTTGGGCGAAGCCTGCCACGAATCGTAAAAGCTCAGCGTGCCGTTCATGCTCTGGTCTAGCGGCGAGTCCTTGCCGCCCCCGTGCGCGGGATTTTTGTTTCCGAACAGAATTTCTCCCGCAGAGGGCTTTGCTTTGGCGCTTTGAGGGTAAAAGCCCTGGCGCTCCTCGGGGTTAATCCCCACGTAAGCGGGCTGCTTAGCCGGCTTCTGCTGCTGTTCGGGCGCGCGGCGCGCGTCGCCGCCCTTGTAAAAAATGTTGACCGCGAAAAACGAGGTCAGCACAATCCCCACCACGAAAAGCGTATAAGCGAAAGCGAGGTGGATTTTGGCGAAGGGGTAAACGAAAATCCCCCCTATTAATCCGCCGAAGGTCGGCGTGGCTGAATAATTGAAGCAATTTGAAAGGTAGCTGGCGTAATCGCCCGACGCCATATAAATCTGCGACGTGACGAGGTGCACCAAAAAGATTATGCAAAAATACATGCAAATCAAATCGACTATATATCTTGTTTTCAAAACGATTTTCTTTCCCGCCAAAAGCAGCGCGCACACCGCTATCGCCGCGGCGTCGATGCCGTAAAAGGCCAGCCCGAAAATTCCCTTAAAAAAATTCGAAACCGAAGCGCTTGCGGGCAAAAGCGGCTGCGTCAGCAAAAAGAACATCAGCAGCGATGCCAGCGAAAGAACGGAGATGATTGCGATTTTTTGCGGGGACAACCGTTTTGTTTTTCCGGCGAATTTCTGATTCATTTGTGTACTCCTTAGGCTACATTATACTATAAACAAAATGTTTTATCAACGCTTGGCTCAAAAATGAATCACTTTATTTTTTTGACTGCGTCAAAGTCGTCAACCTTTTTGCCGACGTAGGAAAATGCGGGCGAAGCCGAAAAAATTTCGTCGATAACGCCGCGGACGTCCTTTTCGGTAATATTTTTGATGGTTTCTATGCGCTTTTCCATGCTGAACAAAATATTTTTCTTAATGAGGTACGCCCCGCAGGCGTTCATGACCGTCATGCTGCTCTCCTGCGCCAAAAGCGTGTTGCCCACAAGCTGCGCCTTGCCGATATCGAACTCCTTTTTGGTGAAATAATCGGAGCGGAACTTGTCGATTTCGCTTTTTAAAAGCGGGATAAGCTTTTTAATGTTGGACGGGTTGGTGCCGCAATAAATTTCCAGGTATCCGCTGTCGGCGTAGAGCGAAGAATAAGCGTAAACGCTGTAGGCCATCCCGTTTTTTTCGCGTATGGTTTGGAAAAGCCTGCTGGACATGCTTCCGCCCAAAATGTTGGCGGCCACCGCCGCCGCGGCGGCTTTGTCGCTGCCCAGCTCGAAGGACGGATACGCCACGGCAATGTGCGACTGCTCCACGTCCTTGAATTTGTGGTGAAAAGCATCGAAATATGCCGGTTTTTCGGGAGCGGCGGGCTTTTCGCCGGGATATTTTTCAAACTGCGGCTCGAAATACTTTTCTGCAAGGGCGCAGATATCCTCGAACTCGGCGTTGCCCGCGACGGAAATAACCATGTTTGCGGGGATATAGTACTTGTTTTTATATTCCAAAAGCGTTTCCCTTGTGGAATCCTTGATATTTTTGGCCAGCCCCACTATCGTCTGCGAAAGCGGGTGCTTGCCGTAAATCGACTTGGCGACAAGCTCGTGGCAGACGTCCTCGGGCACGTCGCCGTCCATGGCTATTTCCTCCAAAATGACCTTCTTTTCCATGTCGATTTCTTTTTTGTCGAACTTGGAATTGAAATACATGTCGGAAATAATGTCGAAGCATTTTTCGAGGTATTCGCTGGCGGTGCGCGTGTAAAAACAAGTGATGTCCTTTGCCGTAAAAGCGTTTATCTGCCCGCCTATGGCGTCGATTTCCTCTGAAATCTCAAGCGACGTGCGCTTTTTTGTACCCTTAAAGAGCAAATGCTCGATAAAATGGGAGTAGCCGTTGACTTCGGGAGCCTCGTACCTGCTGCCCGTGCCCACGATAACGCCGAAACTGACGGTAAAAATGGACGGCATACGTTTAAAAACCAAACGCAAGCCGCTTTTGAATTCTTTGTAAAAATCGGTTTTCATCAAAACTCCTTAAATATTAGTATTTTGCCCCACCGTAACTATGGAAAGGCCGTTGGAAACGCAGTAGTCGATTATCCTTTGCA
>DAITPX010000194.1:0-2685 GCA_036833365.1 Clostridia bacterium
AGCTTGCCGAAGAGGCTTACAACTTCGTGCGCGACGTCGCCAAAACGGGCAAGCCCATTTTGTTTGTGGGGACTAAAAAACAGGCGCAGGCCGCCATTCAGGCCGAAGCCGAGCGCTGCGGCGAATATTACGTCAACAACCGCTGGCTGGGCGGGACGCTGACAAACTTCAAAACAATCAGGACGCGCATCGACAGGCTCAACCAAATCAACCAAAAAGAGGCGATGGGCGAATTTGACTTGCTTCCAAAAAAGGAAGTGGCAAAGCTTAAGTCCGAGCGCGACAAGCTTCAGGCTAACCTCGGCGGCATCAAGGACATGAAGCAGATGCCGGGCTGCATGTTTATCGTCGACACCAAAAAAGAGGCGATAGCCGTAAAGGAAGCCCACACTTTGGGAATCCCGATAGTCGCTATTATGGACACAAACTGCGACCCCGACGAAGTCGACTGCGTAATCCCGGGCAACGACGACGCGATAGGTGCGGTTAAGATTATGGCGACGATTATCGCCAACGCGGTAATAGAAGCCAAGGAAGGCGTGGTGCTTTCGATTATTCCCGAGGACGAGGGCGCCGAGGAAGTCCGCCTTGACGAAACGGTCGAAAAGGTAAACGGAGCCAAAGTCGCGGCCGAGAAAATCATCGCGGCCGTTAAGCCCGAGGAAGCGGCGGAACCCGCCGAAATTAAGGCCGGGGAAGCTAAATAAGTTAAATTTTAAGGAGTAACGTATAAAAATGGCAGAATTCACAAATCAAGACGTAATGAGGCTGCGCGAAATGACGGGCGTGGGCATGATGGACTGCAAAAAGGCGCTTATCGAAACCAACGGCAACATAGACGAGGCGGTCAAGTATCTCAGAGAAAAGGGCATGGCCAGCGCTGCCAAAAAAGCGGGCAGGATTGCCGCCGAGGGCGTCGTGGGCAGCTATATCCATATGGGAGGAAAGATAGGCGTTTTGCTCGAAGTCAACTGCGAAACCGACTTTGTCGCCCGTTCGGAACAGTTTAACACGCTTGTGCACAACCTTTGCATGCAGATAGCCGCCGCCAAGCCGTTGGTGGTTTCGGTGGAGGAGCTGCCGCAGGAAAATATCGAGACTGAAAAGGAAATCCTCTTTACCCAAGCCAAAAACGAGGGCAAGCCCGACGCCGTGGTTCAAAAAATGGTGGAGGGAAGGATTAAAAAATATTATACCGAGGTTTGCCTGCTCGAGCAGCCCTACGTCAGAAACCCCGACATCACGGTACAGCAGCTTATAAACGAATCTGTCGCCGCGATAGGCGAAAAAATCTCCGTAAGGAGGTTCGCCCGATACGAGATGGGCGAGGGCCTTGAAAAGAGGCAGGACAATTTCGCAGAGGAAATCCAGCAGCAAATCGACGCGGCAAAAAAATAAGAACAAAATTTGGCAAAAGGGGACACAAACTGTCCCCGTTTTGCTATAATGATTATTATAAAACGACAGGGAGATTTTCCGAATGAAAGAAATTAACCGCGTTGTCATAAAAATTTCGGGCGAGGCCTTTTCGGGCGGGGACGGTTTCGGCATAAGCGACGAAAAAACCGAAAAAATCGCCCTTCAACTAAAGCAAATCCATGAGAAAGGCATACAGACCGCGGTCGTTCTCGGCGGGGGGAATTTTTGGCGCGCCCGCCAAAACCCTGATATCGAACGCGTGACCGCCGACCAGATAGGCATGCTCGCCACGGTTATGAACTCGCTGGCGCTGGAAAGCGCGATGAAAAAACTCGGCGTTCCCTGCGCGGTTATGTCGGCCTTCGGCGTCGAGGGGATTGCGGGAGCTCTTTACCTCAGCGACGCAAAGCTTTGCCTCGAGCACGGCAACGTGGTTATTTTTGCGGGCGGCACGGGCAGCCCGTATTTTACCACCGACACTACGGGGGCCCTGAGGGCGGCGGAAATAGGCGCCGATATGTATTTGTGCGCCAAGCACGTAGACGGGGTTTACGACAGCGACCCACGCAAAAACCCCTCCGCAAAGCGCTTTGACAGGCTCACGTTTGACGAGGTTTTGAAACGCCGCCTGGGCGCGATGGACCTCACGGCGATGACCATGTGCATGGAAAACGACATATCCGTGTTGATTTTCGACTGTCTGGCCGAGGACGCCGTTTTAAACGCCGCCGTCGGCAAAAAAACGGGGACAATTATTGAAAACGCTTGAAATTCTTTTATGTTTCTTGTAGAATTGTTTTAATAAACGTTAGCCTAGGAGAGTGAATTTTATGAAATACGAAAACGAAACCATCGAATTAATTTTCATCGACTTGGAGGAACGCGTCGCCAAATCGATAGATTTTATGAAAAGCGAGTTCGGCGTTATGCGCGCGGGGCGTGCAAACCCCAAGCTTGTGGAAAAAATCACCGTCGACTACTACGGCGCGCCCACGCCGATTAACCAGATGGCGAACATATCCAACCCCGAGGCGCGGCTTCTCAACATTTCCGTTTGGGACAAATCCATGCTGGGCAAGGTCGAAAAGGCAATCCTCGCCGCCAACATAGGCGTAACGCCCCAAAACGACGGCGTGCTAATCCGTCTCGTTTTTCCCGAGCTGACGCAGGAAAGGCGTTTGGAGCTTGTAAAGCAGGTCAAAAAACTTGCTGAGGAAGCCAAGGTTTCCGTCCGCAACGTGCGCCGCGACTGCATGGACGCCCTCA
>DAITPX010000195.1:0-2684 GCA_036833365.1 Clostridia bacterium
GGGGTTGATTATTTCGTAAATTTCGTCTTTTTCTTCCACGATATAAGCGCGTTTCAAAACGCCGACCTGCACGGCGGCAAGCCCCATGCCCTGCTGGCTTTTCATGGTTTCCGCCATATCGTCGAGCAAGGTTCCCAGCCTTTCGTCGAAGGACGTTACGGGGCGGCTTATTTTTTTGAGCAAAGGTTCGCCCATTTTCAGTATGTTTCGTATAGCCATAGTGTAATTAATTTTCTTCCTAATTCATATTTTGCGGGTTTATTTGCACAAAAACCGACACGCTTTTTGACGTTTTGTCGCAAATCGAGTAGATTTTCTTTATTATCTCATCGAATTTGTCGTTGTCCAGACGCAAAACGGTCTGGTAACGGTATTTGCTTTCTATTCTTTTGACCGCGCAGCGCATACGCTGCATAAAGATAAACGCTTCACCGTATTCCTCTTTCAATTGTGCGAGCTTCTGGTACTGCCCGTTAAGGACCGCCACCACTTCCTCCGAAACAAGCCCGCTGTAAAGAATCTTCACCACCACGGCAAAGGGAGGGAATTTGGTGTTTTCGCGGAGGTTTATCTCTTTTTTGTAAAAGCCTATGTAATCCTGCTTGGCGGCGAGCCTCAGGCAATAATGGTTCGGGCTGTAGGTCTGGAGCACCACCCTGCCCGGCTGCTTGTCGCGGCCGCTCCGCCCCGCCACCTGCGTAACGAGCTGAAAGGTGCGCTCGGCTGACATGTAGTCGGAATAGTACAAGCTTTGGTCGCCGTCGAGTATGCCCACCAGCGTGACGAAAGGGAAGTCGTGCCCCTTTGCTATCATCTGGGTACCGACCAAAATCTGCGCTTCGCGCCGCGCGAAAGCCGACAGTATTTTGCCGTGCGCCTGCTTGGTCTGCGTGGTGTCGTAATCCATGCGCAAAACCTTGACCGACGGAAAAAACTTTTGGAGCAACGCGACTACTTGCTGCGTGCCGATCTTACCCTGCCGTATGTATGGGCTTTTGCAGTGCGGGCAAAGGTCGAACATTTTAAACCGTTTGCCGCAATAATGACATCTAAGCTCGTTTTCCTCGCTGTGGTAGGTGAGCGAAACGTCGCAGTCGGTGCATTTGGCGACGTAACCGCACTTGGTGCACATCACGAAAGAGGAAAAGCCCCTGCGGTTGATAAAAAGCATCGCTTGAAAGCCTTTTTTTATGACCTCCTCCAGCTCCTGGTGAAGAAGCCCCGAAAATATCGACTTGTTGCCCCGTCTGACCTCCTGCCCCATATCCACGATTTCGACGTTGGGCAGGGGCCTGCGGTTGATTCGGTCCGGCAAGGCCAGAAGCCTGTATTTGCCGGCCGTAGCGTTGTAAAAGCTGGCTAACGAGGGCGTCGCGCTGCCCATCACAAGTGCGCAGCCGTTAAAATCCGCGCGAAATTTTGCCACCTCGAGGGTGTCGTAACGGGGGTTGCTGTCGCTTTGGTAGCTCTGGTCATGCTCCTCGTCGATAATGATTACCCCCAAGTCGGACAAAGGCGCGAAAACTGCGCTTCTTGCTCCTATCGCTATTTTTGCCTGCCCGCGGCGCAGCCTTTCCCATTCGTCAAAACGCTCGCCCGCAGAGAGGCCGCTGTGCAAAATCGCGACGGTTTCCCCGAAACGCGAACGAAAAATCCTCAGCATATTCGGCGTTAGCGAAATTTCAGGCACAAGCATAACGGCGGTTTTGCCCTCGGAAACGACCTTGGAAATTATATTGAGGTACACCTCGGTTTTGCCGCTGCCAGTCACCCCAAAAAGCAGATAAGTCTCGGACATATCGGACAATATTTCGTCCACCGCTTTTTGCTGGGCTGAGGTAAGCTCATGCGCCTTATTTTGGCAGGAGAGCTCCTTGTAAGGCACCCTCTCCTTGCGCGTGCGGGAAAGCTTCGCCAAGCCGCGCTCAACGAATTGTCGCAGCAAAGCTCCGAATTTTTTGTTTATCTCGGCAGTCGGCGTAAAAGGGTTGTCTCTCAAAAAGAAAGCGAGCTCGCGCTGCTTTTTCGCCCGGGGCGAAATTTGCCCCAAAATTTCCTCGAACGAAAATTCGTCACCCAGGGCGGCTGCGTTTTCGTAAACCTGCCTTACCCTGCCGCTTCGCATTTCGGAGGGGATGGCGAGGCGCAAAACGTCCACAAGCCTGAGGTTGTATTTGGCTTTCAAAAACGGCGCCATTTGCAGCATTTCGGGGGTTATCGCCGCGTATTCGTCCAGCGGCTCGATAATACTTTTTAGCTTTTCGAGGCGTGACTCGGTTTTTACTCCCACGATAAAACCCTCGATGTGACGACTGCCGAATGGAACCAGCACGCGCTGCCCTATTTGAAAAAAGTCTTCGCCCGAGTAGTCGAAAACTTTGTCAACCTGACTGTTGGAAATATCGACGATTACCTCGTATAACATTTTCTAATCCGTGTTTTGCGGCGGTATCCGACAAAACTTTGTCCAAAATCCTTTTCGCCACCTCGGCCTTTGTCAAAAGAGGGAGCTGTTCCCGTCCCGAAGCTGCGACGAAAATTACTATATTTGTGTCGGTATCAAAGCCCGCGTCTTTCTTTGTCACGTCGTTGGCGACGCATAGGTCGGCATTTTTCACTATCAGTTTTTTCGAGGCGTTTTCGATTAGGTTGTCGGTTTCGGCTGCGAAAACCACCAGATATTT
>DAITPX010000196.1:0-1224 GCA_036833365.1 Clostridia bacterium
TATTTGCCGGCTGCGGTAAGGAAATCATAAACGGCGGAGGAAATGACGACCCTACGATATCGGAAGGCGTCGCGCCCGTGCAGTTTTTTGACGGAATCGAATATGACACTTTGCCGCCTACGAGAGCCATTGGAAGTAAAATTATCAGCGGAATATCAATGCCGCAAAATTATGAAACTTTAACTAATACAAAATTAGTTCATGGGCTCTTTGAGATAGTTATAACAGGATGGGTCGAGGAAAAGAATTTTGAGGGTAACGAAGTTTTTGAAAGTGCGACACTATGGGAAGCATATGTAACAAAAGTATATTTCGGCGATAAAAGCCTAGAAAATACGACTATTTATACTTCGCAGGCATCGACTTCAAAAGTCTATTATAAAAACGCTCCCATTTATGCGGTTGGCAATAAATTTCTATTTTTTTATTACAAAGCGGATATGAAATATTTGCCTTTCGACCGAACCGGTTATTACTATATACCTGCCGGTCCGGGATTAGATGTTTTGGAAAACAATGGAGAAAAGTATATTTTAAAATGGGAATGCAACTTTGAACACGAATACTTGGATTCGCTTCTAATTGAGTCAGACTACACGAATCAAAGTGAAATCGCTTCCAAATTGACCGATAAACTTAAATTGTCCTGCAATAAAGACAGAACAGTTTATGTGTATCCTTATGACGAGATAACGGCCTTATTTGAGGAAAACTGGAATGAAAAAAACTAGTTTATTTTTAGCAGCTGTAATCTTAGTTATTCTAAACATTCCATTGCTAACAAGCGCGGACAATAATTATTTAGAACATAAAGGAAACGACCAAACTGGATGGACCTTGTTGAATAACCACAGCCCAACTAAAAACATGCTTTTTTATTTTGACCCCGAGGACGAAATTATCGGTAACAATGTCGCCGACGCCGGCCAAAGAGAATGGTACCGCACCGCCGCTATTTCGGGGGCAACTTTTTGGAATAGCACATGCTTTACCAATGGTTACGATGCCTCTATAAATCGAACTACAAGCGAAATTGGGACCAGTATTCCTTCAATAAAAATTACAACCAAACCTATTTATGGACAGGATAGTACCATACTTGCTACATGCGGTCCTCTGGATATAGACAGCGCCACATCAACTTGGAGTGATTCGAAAATAACTATTTATACTCAATCGTTTGAATATAATCCCGCTCAAAACCATACTGATAGAGCCTTTAAA
>DAITPX010000196.1:1283-2634 GCA_036833365.1 Clostridia bacterium
TATTATGCAACCTGCAATAGGATTAGGCAGCCCAAGGATTATTTCAAGCCAAGAGGTATGGGGATTGAAAGTAATATTCGGCGACCACAGTCATTCGATAAATGCTGCTCAAATTAATCCCATGTCTCCGTTACATAATGTGACATGTTCCTCAGGATGCGGGCTCGTGACAACGGAATACCATACGGGAACAGGGTGGACTGATAACGGAAGCGGGCATTCGGGGCTTTGTACTAGATGCGGCCTGCAAACTGTAAATTTGGAGCATTATTATAACGAATTTGACTTTTTATCAGACGATTATCATGTCAAAACATGCGCCAATTGCGGGCATCATTTAAATGAACGGCATAATTTATACGAATGGGCTATTTTTGACGAATCCGAACATTGGGCTTTTTGTAATCAATGCCTTGCATTTTATTTTGGCACTCATATTTTGGGCGATTGGAGTTATAATTCAAGCAACCATATGGGATGTTGCACCGAATGCGGCTATGAAATGGTTAATGACAAGCATTCATTATTCGTTTCTTATAACAGTTATCAACATACTACAAAGTGCAAAATTTGCCCGTATGTCTTAACCAACAGTCACAGCTTCATTTATACCGACATTAGTTCATCATCCCATTCCATAACATGCAAGGATTGTTCCTACTATTCAAGCGAAAGCCACTCGTACGGTTCATGGGAATATGACACGCCGATTAAGCATATGCGGGAATGCATATGCGGGCGGGCTCAGTTTGTGAAACACACTTTCCCAAGTTGGACAAGCGATGGTTCAGGGCATACAGGAAGATGCAGCATTTGTAATACCGACGTGACACAGCCTCATAATTTTGGGAACTGGCAAGATAACGGGGCTTACGACCACATAAGAACCTGTTCCGACTGCGGGTATAAAGATTACGAATCTCACGCAAAATATTGGGACCCCTTAAACGGCTGCACGCGCTGCGGCAGAATAAAACCGATTGCTTTGCCGTATGGAATGCCTTTGGAATTGCAGAAAAAAGATTTGCAGAATGAATTATTATTTTGTCAAAATGTCAATTGAAAACCCCCTTTAAAATAAAAAGCCGATTGAAAGAATCGGGCTTTTTTATTTTAATAAGTTTTTGAATTAATGTAAAATTTGTTTTTATTTTTGCGCGGGGTCAATTATCTTTGAATTCGTCGAGGAGCTTTTGGATTTCTTCGAGGAGTTCCGCGCTTTCGTCATCGGCGGGGCTTTGGGACAGTTGGACTGCTTCGGCTTTGGCTTCCAAGCCGGTTTTGTCGGTTGTTTCTCCCTGCGTGTCAGGTTCCTGACTGTTAGGCTCCGATTTGGGCGCGGCTTGGGCGC
>DAITPX010000197.1:0-2628 GCA_036833365.1 Clostridia bacterium
GATTGTCTCTGAGGCACTGGTATTTTGTCAAAATAAGCTCCACGCACGCGGGGCAAACCGTTGAAATAACGGGCGTTTTGACATCGCCCACGATAAACATTTCTCTTTTTAAAAGCGACAGCACGTCAGCCGCCCTCGCCACCTCGAAAACATAGTCGAAACCGATGTTTTTGAGCGAATTGAGCACCAGCTCGGGTTGATTGAGGTGCGGAAACTGGCCGTAAAAGGTGCTGGGCATAAGCGCAACGTTGTATTTGTAGTTTTTCAGGACGTCGAAACAGTCGAAAACCGTGTAAATCGCATGGCTGGGGCAGGCGCGCACGCAGTTGCCGCAGCTTATGCACCTGTCGTAATTGATAGACGCTTTGCCGCCGCGCACCCTGATCGCCTGCGTCGGGCACCTTCTCATACAGTGCGTGCAGCCCAGGCATTTCCTTATATCGAACGTTACGGACCTGAATTTTTCAGCCATCTTCTCCTTTCTCTACATAAAAAATCTCATCGTTATCGTGGTTCCCACTCCGACTTTCGTGTCTATATTCATTTCGTCGCTGTATTTTTTCATATTGGGAAGCCCCATTCCCGCCCCGAACCCGAGTTCTCTTATTTCGGTTGTGGCGGTGGAATAACCCTCTTTCATGGCCAGCTCGACGTTTTCAATCCCCTTGCCCGTATCGGACAGTATGACCGTAATAAGGTCGGGCGTCAACTTTACGGTCGCGGTGCCCCCGTCGGCGTGTATAACCATGTTCATTTCGCCCTCGTACATGGCGATAATGACCTTGCGTACGATTTCGTTCGGCAAGCCGATTTCCTTGAGCCTCGACTTGATTTGCTGCGAAGCGTGCCCCGCAAGCTCGAAATTGTTTCCCTCCACCTCAAATTGCCAAACTATTTCGGACATCAGACAAACTCACCCCTCAGCCCCGCGGCGTACAGCTTCCCGCACGCGACAAACATAGTGTAGTTTGTGGCCAAAATGACTATATTGTTTTCCTTGGCTATTTCTATTATTTTTTCGTCGGGAATTTTTCCCCGCACAAAGCAAATACATTTCATATCCATCATAAGAGCAGTGCGTACAACTTGCGGATTCAAAAGCCCCGTTACCAAAAGCGCCTGGTCTTTTACGGTAGCCAAAACATCCGACATCATATCGCTGCCGCAAGCGGAGTTAACCTCGGTATCCAGCAGTTCCTGCCCGCATACAACACGAGCGTTGGTTATATTTGCAACTTCTCTTAATGTCATATCAAATGCTTTCCTTTATTTATTTTTATATTTGTTAATGATGCCTTCCACGTCCTTGGGGGTAAGCTTTCCGTAAACCTCTTCGTTGACGGTCAAAACGGGGGCGAGCCCGCAGCAGCCGACGCATCTCATGGGGTTTACCGAAAACATTCCGTCCGAGGTGCACTGCCCCTCGTGAATCCCCAAAATCTCCTTGATTTTTTCGTTAACTTCCTTTGCGCCGTTAACATAACAAGCGGTGCCCAGACACATGCTGAAATTGTACTTTCCCTTCGGGTAAAGCGAAAACTGCGAATAAAACGTGCCGATGCTGTACAATTCTTCCATCGATTTGTTCAAAGCGGCGGATATGCGGAGCAAAACTTCTTCGGGAAGATAACCGTAAATGCCTTGCGCCTTTTCCAAAACCGTCACCGCCGCGTCGTTTTGCCCTTTGTGAGCGGCGAGAACCTGGTCCATCGCTTTTTTTTGTTCCGCCGTTTCGGCAAATTTGACTTGAGTAATTTTGTAACTCATTATGTCCCCCTATTTGATAAAAAAATGTATTTTATTGAGGCAACCGCCCCGCCTATAAACCGGGCTGTTTGCCACGGCTAGTTTAACACAACCGATATACAAAGTCAACACACATCGGGACTTTTAGCCCACTTTATTTTCGCCCCGTTAAGCGCGCGGCGGGCGAAAATCCATTTTAAGTGTTTTTAAGCCTAAAAACCGCTTTTTCACCCTTAATTCCCACTAATTTAGTAGGTTTTAATGCGTTTTTAACGGATTTTTAAACAACCCGAAAAGACTTTGCAGCCTTGTTTTCAGGGTGTTTTAAGCGTACTTTGGGTTCTCAAAACCCCTTTTTCACTGCCCTTTACGAGCCCGTTTTTTGGCTCCTCGGCGGGGCTTGTCTGACGGTTTTTAGTACCAATAAATTTTGCCAACGCTTAGTAGCGCCGATTTTAAGCCGGCGCTTTACTAAGCCTGTAAAATTGATTTTCAAAGTGGCAACGCGAGCGAATATTCCGTTGCGGCGGTTTTTCTCAGCCGCCGAAAAACCCCGCCCGCCGCCCCTTATGTAAGCAAATTAAAATTTCTTCGGAAAATATTGTCTAAACGTATTTCCATGTCTTGTCGCCCAAAAACTCGCTCGGTGCGATGTCCATCGCCGTATAAGCCCCGTAAAGCTTTTTGTCCGCCAACGACAGTGCGGCTTTGGCGTACTCAACCATTATTTTTGCCGTGGTATAGCAATTGTCCTTCAATTTGAGCTTAAACGACGCCGCCAGCCCGCTGCCGAAGCAAACGACCTCTCCGCGGTGGCTCGTGTCTTTTTTGAGCTTATCCAAAACGGCTTGTTAAAAGAGGTTTTACGGAGTCAGGAACTGC
>DAITPX010000198.1:0-2623 GCA_036833365.1 Clostridia bacterium
GGGGCCCCGCCGCGGCGACGCGGCCGAAATGGCGATTGTAGAAATACTTTAAAATCTAACCAAATTAAAAAGCACCGCCGAGCGGTGTTTTTTTGTTGTGATTTTTGGGGTGATGTTTGATTTTTGATTAGAAATATCGAAATGAAAATCACGCTGTTTTTGGATTGAGTTGACATAACGAGAAATATTTGAAATCGAGTTCGTTTTTAGGGCAGGCAGCTTATTTTTCAGGGCGGATTATATCTTTAAAACTATTTTATTTTGGGTGAAACTAATTTGATTTTGTTGGTTATTTTGTTTTGAGCGATGAACTTAATTAATATTTACCAATTTAATATTTTTGCCGAAATTTGGGGCGAGCCGAGTTTATGGGATATTTGGCGGCGAATAAAAGTGCGGAAAGATTAAAAAAAACGGTTACGCGGGATAATAGATTTTATTTTAAAGAGTAAAACCTTTAGCGGCGGGTAAAAATGCGGAAGGATTAAAAAAACGGTTACGCGGGGCATTGGACTTTATATTAAAGAGCAAAACCCAAGGTTTCTATTTTTGGGGTTTGACGGTCCGAATTACATTTGGCTTTAAAGTATAACGCATAGCTAGGTAAAAGATAGGCTTTGAGGATTCAGTTTGGCGCCGTTACATTAAAAACAAACCCGAGGGGGCGGTTCCTCGGGCGGCATAATTATTCGATTTGCGACAGCTTTATCCTGAATTCCTCGATTTTCTCCCGAGGCACCTCGCTTTCGATGTAGGGCAGCGCGTAGTTCAACTTGAGCGATTTCGCCATCTCTATCATCGGGTTTTTTAAAAGGTCGGGGAATATCTCGTTGATTAGCTCGACGACCTTCGGCTCCGCCAAAAGCTCGCCTATTGTGTTTTCAAAACTGAATTTTGCCATAAATTCTCCTCCTCAGCCAAAGTTTTGCCACTTTGCTATATTTTAACATATTAACGGCTTGGCTGCGATATTGCAAAAACATTATATTTTAGTGCCGAATATTTCCGCAAAATGTCGTTGACAGCTAAGTCTTAAAAAAACTCGGGGTATAGGAGGGAAAAAAATTCTGTTTATGCAAGCTTTAACATATGATGAAGTTTTGGATTTTGGCATGAAAATTCTATTGTTTTGCCAAATGTCGACAGGGTTTTGCAAAATTGTCGGTAATGACGAAAGGTTTTTGATTTAATATTTGCTTGTACATAAATCGAGGTACTGATGGCAAAAAATTTTCTCAAAAATTTTTTTGTTTACGCGGCATTTTTCGTTCTTTTATTTATATTGAGGAAAAGCAGCTTTCCAATCTCGCTGCCTTTCGGGCTGTACGTGGGATTTTTGTACTGCCTCAACCCGTATATCTCCACTCTTGTATTTTGCCTGTCCGCGCTGCCTTTTGAGCTGAGCACGATTTTCATCACGCTCGCGCAGGGGGCTGTCATGGTGCTGGTGGCGCTGATTTATTCGACGCTTTGCAAAAAAATCAACAAGGGGCTTTTGGTGCTGTACGTTTTGCTGGCGCAGGTGTTTTACATTTTGTACGGGCTTGCGGGGGCGGATGAATTGTTCGACAGGCTGGTGAACGCCGGGATTTGCGTCGTGTTTTCGTTTGTGTCGGTTTATGTCGTGAGGGCGGTTTTCGTCAGAGGGCTCAAGTACCGCCTCGGCGTGGACGAAAAAATCTGCGCCGCTGTAATGATTGTGGCTTTGACAACCGTGCTTTCGCAAATTTATATAGTCAATTTGCAGTTGATAAGGGTTTTTGTGCCTTTCCTTATGCTTGGGGCGCTTTTCGTGTACGGCGGCGGCGCGGCGTTTTGCACCGCCGCGGTATTCGGGCTGGGCTCCGCAATCGCGACGGGGACGCTGGCCGACATTGCGGTGTTTTGTCTGTGGGCCTTGGCGGCAACGGCTTTTTCCTCGCTGTCCAGATGGCTTTCGACCTTCGGGATACTGCTTGCCGAAATCATAACCATGTATTTTTTCGAGGCTTACGGCACATTTGACGCACTTACTCTGATACCCTGCGTTATCGGGTGCGCGGCGTTTTGCCTTGTGCCCACGAAAATTTTGGACAAGCTCACCGATATGCTTGGCGGGGCTAAGGAGCAGTATTCGGCGAGGTATATAATTAACAGATTAAGAACCAACCTGGCTAAAAAGTTTTTCGAGCTGTCGGATATTTTTTATCAGATGGAACTGACTTTTAAATCTATGGTCAAGGGAGTTTTGACTCCTGAAAACGCGGTGCTGGCGATTTCGAGGGAAGTTTCGGACAACGTTTGCCGCGACTGCAACCTCAGGGCGGTTTGCTGGCGCACAAACATGGTACAGACCGAGCAGGATTTTTGCGAGGTTACGTCGGCGGCTATGGACAGGGGGAAAGCCACGCTTTTGGATTTGCCAAGCGCGATGGCGAGCAAGTGCAACAGGCTTAATTCGATTTTATCGTCAATCAACAGCGAGGTTGCTGCGTATAAGCAATATTATATGACCAGCACCAGCAGCGACAACAGCAAGCTTCTTATCGGCGAGCAGCTGTCGGGCGTGAGCCAGATTTTGATGCAGTTGTCGCAGCAATGCAAGGGCGTTTTGACCTTCGACCGCGAAAAGGAAAAGCTGATG
>DAITPX010000199.1:0-2620 GCA_036833365.1 Clostridia bacterium
TAACCACATGCAGCTGGATGATGTGGAACTGGCAGGCGGCGGCGCTGGGCACGGGTTCCACCATCGTGCTTTACGACGGCAATCCTTCCTATCCCGACAACGGCGCAATCTGGAAAATCCTCGAAGAGGAGAAAGTCACGGTGTTCGGGCTTTCGGCAAGCTATATACACCATCTTTTGGCCGAAGGCTTTTCGCCAAAATCCGTCGCGGACCTGAAGCACTTGCGCTCCATTTCGCAGACCGGCTCGGCGCTTTCCGACGAAGGTTTCAAATACGTTTACCGCGAAATCAAAAACGATTTGCATTTTAATTCCATAGCGGGCGGGACGGATATAAACGGCTGTTTCGCAAGCGGCAACCCGATGTCGCCCGTGTATTCCAACGAATTGCAGGCGCCCGGGCTGGGCATGAAAATAAAGTGTTATGACGAAAACGGGCGGCCCGTTTGGGACACTCAAGGGGAGCTCGTCTGTGAAATACCCGCTCCGCCCATGCCGCTTTATTTTTGGAACGACCCGAGCGGCGAAAAATACCTTAACGCTTACTTCAGGGTTTATCCCAACGTCTGGCACCACGGCGATTACGTCACTTTCAACAGCGCAACAGGCGGAATCACTTTTTACGGGCGGAGCGACAGCGTTTTGAAGCCCAGCGGCGTACGCATCGGCACATCGGAAATTTATAACCAGGTGCAGAAAATCCCCCAAATCGCCGACAGCCTCGCCATAGGGCAAAATTTTCACAGCGACCAGAGAATATTGCTTTTTGTCCAGCTTCAAAAAGGCGCCGTTCTCGACGACAATCTGATAAAAGAAATTAAAACAATCCTGCGCGTGAACGCTTCGCCGCGCCACGTGCCAGCAAAAATCATAGCGGCTCCCGATATCCCCAAAACCCTCAACGGCAAAAAGGTGGAAAGCGCGGTGACAAATATCGTGAACGGGCGCAAGGTGACAAACCGCGACGCCCTCGCCAACCCCGAATCGCTGGACTTTTTCTATTCGGTGTTGCCGGAACTGCAAAATTAATTTTAATTTAATCAGAAAAAAGCGGTTTAAAAGCCGCTTTTTTGTTTTAATTTGGACGCAATTAAATCTAAACGCCGTTTTTTTGCGAGGCACGTTTCTCTTCGTTATTTTTGTTTAAATCAAATTAAAACGCAGGATTTTTTGCAAAAACGCCTTGAGGTATTTTTCATCCCCGGCAAGCCTGCCGTCGGCGACGTTTATCGCAAGCTCCACCGTCAGGTTTTCCAAGGCGTACCAAAGCTTCATAAACTCTTCGGGCGTTTTTGCCGCAAGGCGTGCGGAAGTGAAAACTTTTTTTGAAAGCTTAACCTTTTCTTCAACGACTTCGTTTTTGTCCCAATACGCCGAATGACGGTAAACTGAAATATATTTTGAAATATCGGCGTTTTCCACGGCGAATGCCAAAATATTTTTCATCGCTTTAGGCGCGTCTCCTTTTTTTATGAGAGGCGCCTGAGAGTAAATATTTTCGTCAAAGCGAGCCAAAGCGTATTTGTAAGCGGAATCGAGCAGGTTTTCTTTGGTTTGGTAGTAGACGAAAATAGTGGCGTCGGTTATGTCGCATTCCCGCGCTATCCGTTTTGCGGGCGCTTTGTCAAGGCCGTCGTTTCCCGCTATTTTGATTGTCTGCGTCAAAATTTTTTCCGCAATATTTTCCAAATTTCGGCGTGCCACAGTTTTTCTCCTTACTTACAAAAATTTGCGTTACATTTACATTATACCTAAAACGGTAATTCAACGCCTGAAATTAAACCGCAACCAAAGGTTGACATCCTATTTTTTTAATATGCGTTGATTTATGAATTAAAATAATGTATACTTAATAATATCCAATTTTATTAAGGAGCATACCATGTTTGAGTTTAATCAAAAATTTTATTCGGACGTCCGAATTGTGGACAGCTTTTCCACAACTATAGTTTACAAAAACAAGGTTTTGGAAAACTACAAAGTCCAAAAGGAAAAACGGGCGTTTTTGCGCGTTTACGACGGCAACCTTTGGTACTACACCTCCACCTCCGATATAGACAGCGTGAATGAGGAACTGCAAAAGCTTTATGCGCAGGCAAAGCCCGATAAAAATATTTCGGCCAACCCTATCGTCAAAAAATTTGAGGTCAATAAGGCCAAGGCGAACAGGTTTGAAGCCAATTCTGTAAGGAAAATAGCCAAAGAACAAAAAATGGATATCGTGCAAAAATACTTCGGCATTTTCGACGGCCCTTTGGTCAAGCACCTTACGGCGCAATACATAGACAAAAGCGACAGGTACCGCTTTTATTCAAGCAAGGGCGCCGACATCGAGCACGACTACGAGGCTTGCGGCGTGGTGTACGCCTTTGCGATGGCGACGGAAAAAGACCACTTCGACGGGTTTGCGCAATGCGTTTCCAACACGTTCAAGGGGCTGGACTGCGAAAAGAAGCTTAAGGATGACTACGAAAAATCAGTCGACTTCCTTTTGAACGCCGAGCCCTGCAAAAAAGGCTATTTCCCCGTTATCCTCTCCCCCGAAACGGCGGGCGTGTTTGCCCACGAATCCTTCGGGCACAAAAGCGAAGCCGATTTTATGATTGGCGACGAAACGATGC
>DAITPX010000200.1:0-2610 GCA_036833365.1 Clostridia bacterium
GCCGCCCGGAGCGGGTTTTTTTTGTTTGGGCCTGGCGGGCTGTAATTTGTCCACCCTGCCGATATCCAAAAATTCGTCCACCAGAGCCGAGGTTTCTTCGTCGCCGTTGTCGAGCGTCATAATAAAAATGTTGTAGCTCCTGAGCCGCCTGAAAAGATACACCAAATCGGCGGGCGGCGCGATAACCGCCACGGCGTCGAGGTTGGTGTTTTGCAACACGTCTTCCATAATATCCACCGTTATGCGGTTGTCAAAGGCTTTGGGAGCCTTTTTGCCGCGTTGCGGCGGGGCGACATCGTAGCCGCGCGCGGCTACTTCACGCAGGATTTCCTTGTGCCTGCGTTCGGAAGCGTTGTAGATTTTCGCGCAAAAAATTTCGCCTGTTTGCTCCAAATTGGCGATTCCGTGGATAAAGTTGTCATATGTCAAATCCGCCCCCGTTACGTCGGCATAAAGAGCTATTTTTTTGTTTCCCTGCATTCGGGCGACCTCCACAAATTATACAATCAATTTATTTTACCTTAATTATTTGGCTTTGGCAATACTTTCGCGCTGCATATAAAACAAATACTGCTGCGCATATCCGCTGAGGTTTCCGTAGTATTTTACAAAAAAATCCGCAATTTGCTCCTGCGAGGCATCTTTTCCGTCGGAAAAATAGTCGGCGTAGACCTTTTTTATCCATGTGTCCACGGGAAACACGTCGCTCTTTTTGAGCCCGAAAAGCAGTATGCAGTCGGCGACCTTGCCGCCGACACCGCTGAGCGACATAAGCCGTTTTCTGGCGGCGGACGCGGGGAGCGCGTCCAAACCCTTTAAATCGAAGCCGCCGAGGAGCGCCATGGCGGTTTTGCTCATGTAAGGCGCGCGGTAACCGCAGCCTATGGCGCGGTAAAAGCTTTCGGGCGCGGCGGCGAGGCTTTCGACGGAAGGGAACGCGTGGCCATAAGGTGTTTTTTCGCCCAAGCCTTGGCACAAACGCTCCAAAATGCCCTGTATCCGCTTGATGTTGTTGTTCGACGACAAAATAAAGCTGAATATCATTTCGGTAAGGTCCTGGTTGAGAATACGAATCCCCCTGCCGTATTCCACCGCCTCGGCGGTTATGCCGCCCTTGGCGCTCAACGCGGCGGTTATTTCCCCGTAATCGCGTTCGAGGTCGAAATAGCCGTAAAAATAATTCGGGTCGGCGGTAACTATTTCCGCCATGTCCGGCGTTTGCCTGACAAAGGCGCACTTGTCCTTGGAATAAACGGCGTAGCCCCCGCCGCGCGCGGCATAGCGGAAAACCTGCCCGCATTCCAGAATGCTTTTTATGTCGAAGTTTTCATTTTTAATCAACACTATTTTGTCTTTTTCAACGCTTATTGTCATAGCGCTATTATCCGATTTTTGCGCGCCGTTGTCAAGTTGACTTTTTAGGCAAACTCAGCTTATAATTATTTTATGGTTGGTAACAACGGTTTTATTACCCCGCGCTTCGCAGGGTTCGAGCCTTTTTTCGACGGTGGCAGCAAGCTGCTCATTTTGGGCAGCTTTCCCAGCGTGAAATCACGGGAAGAAAAATTTTTTTACGGCAACAGGCTGAACAGGTTTTGGCCCATGCTGGGCGGATTTTTCGGAGAAAAAGCCGACACCGCAGACGACAAAAAAGAGATTTTGAGGCGGCACAATATCGCGCTTTGGGACATCGTCGCGGAATGCGAAATAAGCGGCTCGCTGGACGGCAATATTAAAAACTACACAGTCGCCGACCTTTATAAAATTTTAAACAAGGCAAAAATACAGAGAATTTTGGTCAACGGCGGCAAGGCGTTCGAGATTTTTTGCAGGCACTACCCTGAGCTTGTAAGCATTGCGCAACGAATGCCCTCGACAAGCCCAGCGAATACCAGATTTGATAAAATGATGTGGGTTGAAGAACTACAAAAAACATTAAATTGATACAAAATCATAAAAAATTTCATTGTAATTTAAAATTATGAAAGGCATCAAGCAAGCGCAAATGCGCCGGCACCGATGCCTTTCATTTCATCTTTCGCCCTCATTAGTAATAAATAATATTGAAAAATCATTAGGTTATAACCATATTTAAACGCTAAATTCATTATAAAAGAAGATTTCTTCTTTGTCAATACTTTTAAGAAAATTTCTTCTACAATAATTTTGTGAATATCGCGGGAAGAATAAAAGGATTAAGAAAAGAAAAAGGGTTATCCCAAGCAAATTTAGGCAGGGCTATCGGCGTAAGCCAAAAAGCGGTCGATTATTGGGAAAGAGGCGTTAACGAGCCAAAGGCGAATTATATCGTTAAGCTCGCGGATTTTTTTGACGTAACGACGGATTACCTGCTTTGCAGGGAAGACTACTGATTTTGTAAATTTTAATTTTCAATGAAACGGCGGTTTACAATTATATTGTAAACGGAAAAGCCAAGCTTTGACAGGCTGAACGCGGCGAAATTAATAACCTAAATTTATAACAAAAAAATAAAACGTACCGAAAACGATACGTTTTTTGGTTTGTAATTTTTAGGCGTTGGGATAGACGCTGACCTGCTTTTTCGCCTTGCCCTTGGGCTCGAACTTGACCACGCCGTCTATCAGCGCG
>DAITPX010000201.1:0-2610 GCA_036833365.1 Clostridia bacterium
CCTGCGCCTACGAATTTTACGGCAAAAGCAAGGCCGACAGCAAGGCGGCATGGGACGATTACGTCAAGCTTTGCAGAGCCGGCGGAAACGACACTTACCTCAATTTGCTCAAGTATGCGCGCTTGACAAGCCCGTTTTCCAAGGGCGCGGTGGAAAAAGCCGTGGGGGCAATCCTGCCCGATTTAAAATTATAACAATATATCAAAATACAAAAAGAAAACAAAATAAATTTAAAGGGGAAACATATGACCGAAAACACCTCGGCGGCTAAGCCCGCTTCTCAAACACCTTTCAAGCAAAAATTTTCCGCTTTCGCCCGCCGCTGGTTCATCGACGCGTTCACCGGCATGGCTCAGGGCCTTTTCGTCACGCTGATAGCGGGTACGATTTTTATTCAGTTCGGAAAGCTTATCGGCGAGCAGACGGGTGTCGGCGCGATAATGATACTGATAGGTAAAATCGCGGGCACGCTTATGGGCGCGGGCATAGGCGTCGGCATGGCCAAATACCTCAAGGCTCCCAACCTCGTCATTTTCGGCTGCGCGGTCGCGGGGCTTGCCGGCGCGTTTTTGCCCGACTTGGCTTTTACGGCGCTTGCTAAAGGCGAGTTTTCGCTTTTGGGCGTCGCGGGTTCGATGCAAAGCCTCAAGCTCGGCGCCCCTGGCAACCCGATAGGCGCCTATATCGGGGCGGTCGTCGCCGTCGCGGTTGCCGAAAAAATCTACGGCAAAACAAAACTGGATATTATCGTCATTCCCCTTACGATACTGATTACCTGCTTTGTCAGCATGTTTTTGGCTATTCCCGCAATCTGGCTGATTTCCTTGGTAAGCCGCTTCATTGAAATATCCACGGCGGCGGTTCCGTTTATTATGGGCATAGTCATTTCCGTCACAATGGGGTTGATTTTGACGTTGCCGACCAGCAGCGCCGCAATCTGGGTTGCGCTGGCTTCGGGCGTCACAACGGACACGATGCTGCTCGCGGGCGGCGCCGCGGTGGTGGGCTGCGCCTGCCATATGGTAGGGTTCGCTGTTATGAGTTTCCGCGAAAACCGCTGGGGCGGATTGATTTCGCAGGGGCTAGGCACCAGCATGCTCCAAATCCCAAACCTGATGCGCAACCCCAAAATTCTCATTCCCCCCGTCGTAGCCAGTGCGGTTTGCGGGCCTCTTGCCACAACGGTGTTTATGCTGCGTTGCAACGCTTCGGGCGGCGGCATGGGCACAAGCGGATTAGTGGGAGTGTTCGGAGTGCTCGACGTGACCGCGGGCGTTATACCCGCATGGCAGATGTGGCTCGGCATAATCCTATTAATGTTCGTTTTGCCCGCGATAATAAGCTGGGCTGTCGCGCTGCTTTTGCGCAAAATCGGCTGGATAAAAGAAAACGACCTAAAGCTCGACTTGTAATTTATGAGACTAATTTTGAAAGCCGAAAAAAATCTGAGTCAGTCGACGCATAAATAGATATACTCAATTTTTAACACAAAGCACCGCGCTTTGGAATCAACTTCCGGGCGCGGTTTTTCATATTTCATTATCATTTTAGGGTTGCTCAAAATTGAAATATGTTTCTATGTCGTTATGATATTCGTATGGTTTTTTACCGCCCGCGAAAGGCATAGCCTGTCATTTTTTCTATATTCAGTTATGTTTCCTTATTTATTTGCAATATTAAAGTATGCCGCGTTCTTTTTCCGGCGCTTGCCTATGGCGTGTTAGATTTTTTTAATTCAGTCTTTTACGTGATAAAATTGTCAAATTTTCGCTTACCTAATCCTCTAAAAATGCTAAAACCGCCCTTTTCGCCTAGCCGGCCCGTTGCCAAAAAATTCCCTTGCGCAAATTGTCTATTTTTGTACTCCGCTTGATTTTTGCGCCAATCTTATGATATACTTAAAACCTATAAGAGGTGGTTATTATGAAAAAAAGATTGATTACGGTTATATGCCTGATTCTCGCGCTTCTCTCGTTTGCCTCCTGCTCCCAGCCTGAACCCGATCCGACAGGGCTCGCCGCTATGAGCAAGGATGAAGTTGAAGATTATTTCAAAAATATTTTCGATAAGGACGATCACGATGTCGATTTATTGCCGGCTGATTTATATCCTGCCGCAGGCGTAACCGAAGAGGAATGTGAGTATGTGCTTGTGATTACGCTAAAAAGCGGCGCGGATAAGCTTGATTTTATCTATGCTTTCAAAACGGCCAAACAGGCGCAAGCTTTCTTTTCCAATATACCCGATGGGAAAGGGAAAATTGCGGGAAGAATGGTTTATTACGACAAGGGCCTAGGCGAAGCCGCCCAATATTTCAATTAAAAATTATGCTTGTTTTATATCGCCTTAAAGAAATTCAGCGCCGTTGAGGCTTCAAATTATCTCCCCAAAACTATAGCTTAAAATTTTGCTGCGTTAAAAATTTAAAAGTAAAAAAAGCTCTCACAGGGGCTTTTTTTCATTATTCAGTACGTTTCTTGTCATTTTAAAAAAAATATGCTAAACTGAAAATATCTTCAAAGGAGAATCGGACAAAATGTCAAAAGTGTACTTTTCGGATATGCGTTCGCGCGCCGCGGGCGGGCTCCCTCAAAAATTCAAAAAACTTCT
>DAITPX010000202.1:0-2606 GCA_036833365.1 Clostridia bacterium
TTTTTCGACAATGTCTTCGGGCGACATGACCTCGCCGCCCAGACGGTAAAACAGGCTGACGGGTTTTGCGCCGTTGACTGAAAGCCTTACGTCCTCGTTATACTGCCCCGCGGAGAGCTCGACGGTCAAAAAGCGTTTTACGTTGGGCATAGCCGCCACCTTTTTGAAGGTTTCGGTCGGGAACGGGAACAGTGTCGTGGGCCTGATGAGTCCCGCTTTAACGCCCTTTTCACGCAGCATCGCCAGAGCGGACTTGCAAATGCGCCCTATGCTGCCGTATGCCGTCAAAACTATTTCGGCGTCGTCTACGCTGACCGTTTCGCAGATTACTTCGTTTTTTTCTATTTCGCGGTATTTAGCCTGAAGCTTGAAGTTTTGCCTTTCGTTTTCTTCGCTCAGAAGGTAAAGGCTGTTGATAATCCTTCTGTCCTCGCCGTAGTGCGTGCCCGTGGTCGCCCACGAATGCCTTTCGGGGGAGCCCATTTCCTTCAAGGGGGGAAGCTCTACCGGCTCCATAAGCTGGCCCATCATGCCGTCGCCCAGAATAAACACGGGTATGCGGTATTTTTCCGCCTTGTCCCACGCGATGTACATAATGTCGACCGCTTCCTGAATCGTCGCGGGGGCGTAGACCAAAAGCCTGTAGTCGCCGTGGCCGCCGCCCTTGACCGCCTGCGAATAGTCGGCCTGCGAGGGCTGGATTCCGCCGAGCCCCGGGCCCGCCCTAACCATGTTTACCACAACGGCGGGGATTTCAGAGCAAGCCATGTAGGATATGCCTTCCTGTTTGAGCGAGATTCCCGGGCTGGACGAGCTTGTCATAGCGCGCCCGCCGGCGCCGCCCGCGCCGTATACCATGTTGATGGCCGCCACTTCGCTTTCGGCCTGTACAAAATCGCCGCCTACCTCAAACAGCCTCCAGGAGAGGTATTCGGGGATTTCGGTTTGGGGCGTGATGGGGTAACCGAAGAAATATCTGCAACCGCCGCGGATTGCGGCTTCGGCAATCGCTTCGTTGCCTTTCATAAGTGTTTTAGCCATTTGTTATCTTACCTCCAACGCGCTGTCCGGGCACATATAAGCGCAGGCCGCGCATGCGATACATTGGTCATAATTGACGCATTCCACCGCAAAGTAGCCGTTCTTGTTGCTTTTGGCGCCCAGTTTCAAAATTTTTTTCGGGCAGGCGGTTACGCATAGGCCGCAACCCTTGCACATTTCGAAATTGATTTGAACCTTCATTTTTTTCTCCTCAGCCTATAATAGTCAGCCAGTCGTACTTGTCGGGGTATTTCCTCGTCTGAATCCCGCGCAGGCGGTCGTAAGCCGTCTTGGCGACCGGCCCTACTTTATTGTTGTTGATAATATATTCCTGCCCTTTGTAACCGATCGTGCCAACGGGCGAAACCGTGGCCGCGGTGCCCACGCCGAACACTTCGGTGAGCCTGCCTTTTTTGATTGCGTCGACAAAGTCGTCCACCGCGTACTTGCCTTCGTTGACGGTATAGCCCTCGTCGCGCAGGATTTTGATAATCGAGTGGCGGGTGATGCCCCTCAAAATACTGCCGTCCAATTCGGGCGTGCAGACCTCGCCGTCGATGACGAACATAACGTTCATCGTGCCGACTTCCTCAATGTATTTGTGCTCGGCCGCGTCAAGCCACAAAACCTGATGGAAACCTTTTTGGGCCGCTTCGTACTGGGCCAAAAGCCCTCCGGCGTAGTTGCCCATGCACTTGGCTTCGCCCGTACCGCCCTTGGCCGCGCGGACGTATTTGTCCTCGATATAGATTTTTGCCGTTTCGCCGTCGCTGCGGATGTAGGCGCCTACGGGCGACAAAACGATGAAAAATTTGTATTCCTTCGAAACATGCACGCCCAAAGCCACCTCGGTGGCAATCATCGTGGGGCGCAGGTAGAGCGCCGTCCCGGGCAGGGTGGGCACCCAGTCCTTTTCGATTTTGATAAGCTCGGCAAGCGCCTCGAAAACGACGGCCTCGTCGAACTGCGGCATACACATGCGGTAGGCGCTGCGGTTCATACGCCTGAGGTTGTCCATGATACGGAACAGCGTTACTTCGCCTTTGTCATTGCGGAAAGCTTTGCAACCTTCGAAAATGCCCTGTCCGTAATGCAAGCACATGCTCATCGGAGACATTTTGAAATCCTCGTAGGGCTTTATCACCGGTTCGCCCCAGGCGCCGCCGCGATAATCCATTTCCAATATGTAGTCGGTGTGAGCCCTTCCGAATACCAGTTTTGAAAAATCCGGCTTTTGTTGCAATTTTTCAGCCTTAATTATTTTCATGATATTTGTGAAACCTCCACAATATATTTTGCTTCCTGACGTAAAATCCGCCTTTTCTCCGCACAAAAAAAACTACCCTTAGCGAGTAGGTAATCTTGGTCTATGTCCGGTTGGGCGAAACCCGCCTTTCCTTTATGTTTAACGGAAAGACTTGAAATAAAAGTATCAAAATAAAAAAATTTGTTATCATTTTTTTACCTCGCCTCAACTATGGTATACCAAACTTTTCATCTTGTCAATACCCGCAAGAGGTATTTCACACAACTTTCGTACGCCTCTCACTTAATACTATACAGCC
>DAITPX010000203.1:0-2583 GCA_036833365.1 Clostridia bacterium
TGCCGCAGCGGCACACCGATTTGATTTCCGCCAAGGATTCGGCAAGCTCGACAAGGCGCTTGCTCCCTTCGAAAAGCTCACATTTGAAGTCGGTCAAAAGGCCGTAGCACAAAACGGGCACCTCCCTGGTGATAGCCTTAAAGTCGTCGACTTGTTTTTTAGTACAAAACTGCGCTTCGTCGACGATTATGCAGTCGTATTTGCCGTCTGCGTTCACTCTTTCGGCGAAAAACTTCGCGATATCCGTTTCCGGCGTAAAGACGTGGCATGGGCTCTTTAGACCTATCCTGGAGCGTACGTAAGGCTGTTTGCCGTCGTCGCGGTTGTCGAGGGAAGGCTTGAGGAGCAGCACTTTCATTCCCTTTTGCTCGTAATTAAATTTTGCCATAAGCGCCTGGGCCGATTTGCTGCTGCCCATCGTCCCGTATTTGAAATATAACCTAGGCATTTTGTTTCTCCAAATTTATACTGTCCGAATTTATTCTAGATTATTGCCCGAATTTCTTTAGGGCGCATTTAAAAATACGGAAACAATTTTCCTTAATTATTTCATATTCGCGCCTCATTAATCAAAACTTAATTCGATTAATTTTTACCCAAAACTGGCCTCAGCTCTTTGGATACGAAAATATATGCCACAGCGCCAGGCCCCAGATGGCAGCCGATGGTCGGGCCTACCGTCCTGATTTCCGTATCTATGCCGTATGCTCTTTGCAAAGCGCCCGCCAAGTCGTTCGCCGCCGATTCGTTGTCGGTATGCCCGACAAAACAATGGCAGTCGGGGCGGTCGGTGGTAAAGTTGGCGAATTCGTCCACCACGGTTTTGATGGCTTTTTTTCTGCCGCCCATAACCTTTTTGATTACCTGCAATTTCCCGTCGCGGTCGAAATTAAGAACGATTTTGAGCTGCGCCAGCGTGCCTATCGCAGCCGCCGCACCGCTTACGCGCCCGCCGCGCTTAAGATGGTTAAGATCGTCCACTATGATAAAATGCTGGATATGTACTTTGAGGTCATTGACGTAATCCCTCGTTTGCTCGAGCGTAGAATCCTCGTCGCGCATCCTGCACGCCTCTTTGACCAAAAACCCCTGCCCTATCGTGGTGGTGTGGCTTTCGACGACGGTAAGCTCGAAGTCAGGGGATTTTTCTTTCACCATTTCCGCCGCTTTGTTGGCGCCGTCCATCGTTGGCGCCAGCCCGTAGGAAATGGTAAAGTGAAGCACCTTTTTGTGGCCTTCTTTTGCAAGGCCCATAAAATAATCGTAGTGCACGTCGACGTTGTTCATTGACGTTTTTGCAGGCACGGCGTGACGGAGCAGGTCAAAAAAGTCGGCGTACTCCTGCTTTGTCTTGAACGCGTCGGGCAAAAGCTCGATTTTCCCGTTTCTTTCGATTGTGAGCGTCAACGGCAAAAAACCGACGCCCAACGACTTGACTTCCTCGACGTACAGGTCGGCGGTACTGTCGGTTGACACGAAAAATTTGCGCATAAAAATAAATCCTCCTTAAAAAGATAAGTCCTAAATAACTTCTCTTAATATATCACAGTTTTTTGGACAAATCAACATTATTTGATTTTTTTGACAAAACAAAAAATCTCTTTCAAATTTTAAGAAGAGATTTTTCGGGAGATTAATTTTAGATTTGAACGCGGCGTGACGCGGATTGCTTTTTTACTGGTTTTCGGCAGTTACGCTTTAGTCAGGCGAAACCGTCGCGTCCAAGGTTACGGCTTTGATTTAAAAATCCGCCGTTTGTTTTAGAAATCATTTATGCCTCCTTATTATAAGACAATACTTATATGGTATTAAAAATGTAAAATTATTCCAAAATAGCAGAATATGAAAAATAAAATATATTTCGGACAACAGTAAGTACATTTTTCTCCTTTATGCTTAAAAATAGGTCACTATTAAATCATATGAACTAACAAACTCGTGAGTGGAAAAAATAGTTATGCTGAAATTCAACTTAATGATAATGTTAATAATCCAGCATAAAAATTCGTGACAAAAATTAAAGGGAAATTTATCAAACGCCTATCGTTATCCTCAAATTTAAAAATAAACTACTCTAAAACTAATTCGCCCCGCGCAGGATGTCGTATTTGCTCAGCGGGTACGGGCAGGGGATTTTTACTTTCTGCTGGACTATTTTGCAGTCGTCTATATTGTTCCCCTCGCTGTCGGTAATGCTTTCAACGATGATTTTTTCGCCGAAGCTTGCGCCGTTTGACAAAATTTCCAAAACGTCGCCCACGCGGAAACGGTTGCGCATTTCGGCCAAAGCCTCGCCGTTTTCCCACGAAAGCACGCTCGCGACAAACCTGCTTTCGGCGTCGGCCTTGCTCGACTCGTAGTACTGCTTCGCCTCGTTTTCCCGCCCGTAAAAAAATCCCGTCGTGTACGCCCTGTGGCTGGGCTTCAGCAGCTCGTTCGAGAGGGTCGGCGGCGCAAAATCCTTTTCGCCCGAGTAATAATTGTCCAGCGCCCTTCGGTACGCGTTGACCACCGTCGCGACGTAGTAAGGCGACTTCATCCGCCCCTCTATCTTAAGCGAGCAAACCCCGCTTTCTATCAGGT
>DAITPX010000204.1:0-212 GCA_036833365.1 Clostridia bacterium
AGCTCCAAAGAAAAAACGGCACGTCGATAATTTTCATAACTCACAACTTGGGCGTTATAAACGAAATGGCTGACGAAGTAGTGGTTATGTATTGCGGGCAAGTAGTCGAAAAAGCCCCCGCCAGCGTTATTTTCTCGCAATCGACCAAATATTCGCATCCTTACACCGAAGGCTTGATGATGTCGATTCCTCGCTTGGATTCCGGCTCCGAC
>DAITPX010000204.1:222-2582 GCA_036833365.1 Clostridia bacterium
CAGCGTAATTCCGGGCGCTGTTCCTCACCCGTTGCATTTGCCAAAGGGCTGCGCTTTTGCGCCGCGCTGCAAATACGCGACAAAAAAATGCATGGAAGAAGTTCCCAAAATCTACCCGGTGACCGAAAATCAGTCCGTCAGATGCTTCTACCCGGATATGGAGGAAAGAAAACATGGAAAAAAATAATAAAAAGAGACTCTTTTCTATAACCCATATGAGGAAATACTTTCCGTTGAAAAAGTCGTCGTTTTTCCAAAAAGAACAGTTGTACGTCCGTGCCAACGACGACGTCACGATTGATATTTTTGAAGGCGAGACCTTCGGCTTGGTAGGAGAATCCGGTTGCGGTAAGTCAACGCTAGGCAGGGTTTTGTTGCAGCTCTATCCCAGGACTGCCGGCTCGATAATGTACTACGGAACGCAGCTTGACAAAGTCGCCCCCGATTACGTCAAATACACCTTGACTCACGCGAAGAAGATGATAAAAAATTACAATGATGCGCAGGCTAAAGTCGACGCCCTTTACGAAAAATACAAAGGCCGCGACGATTTAACCTATACCGAATCTTCCGAGCGCGACGAAGCCGTTTTCAAGATGCACAATGAGCTTGATAAAGTGGCTAAGATTTTGGGCGGGTTTATGGTTTGCCCGGACGTCGAGGAACAGGCCAAGATTTTGCTCAGCTTAAACGACGTTAGGGCCGATATTTTGAAGTGTCAAGAAAAAATACAAGATTTGTTCATCGAAAGAGACAAGGTTGAGGCAAGGCTTCTAAAAGCTAACGCCGATGCCGACATTGAAAACGACAAAGCGATTTCCAAAATCGACCGTACCGTCAAGGAGCTTACCGCGCGCATCGAAGACGACGCCAAGCGCAGAGACGCCATAATCAAAACGCTCGACAAGGAAGTGGAAAAAAACAAACATTTGCCCGAATTTGAAAAATACGAGGCGATGAGGGACGACGGCGTGGACTTGGCGAGACTGAGATACAACGAAATCCGCAAGCTCAGAAAGGACATCCAAATTATCTTCCAAGACCCGTATTCCTCTCTTAATCCTCGTATGACGGTCGGACAGATTGTGGAAGAAGGGGTAGTGACCCACAAAATGTACCGACAGGGCTCATCGAAGCTTCAGGAATATGTTTTGAAGACGATGGAAGATTGCGGCCTTGCCGACTACATGCTTTACCGTTTCCCGCACCAATTCTCAGGCGGCCAGCGGCAGAGGATTTGCATTGCGAGGGCTCTAGCGGTCAAACCCAAATTCGTTGTTTGCGACGAGTGCGTCAGCGCTTTGGACGTTTCCATTCAATCGCAAATCCTGAACCTTTTGCAGGATTTGAAAGAGCAGAACAATCTGACCTATTTGTTTATTTCGCACGACTTGTCGGTAGTAAAATACATCAGCGACCGTATCGGCGTAATGTATCTGGGCAACCTGGTTGAGATTGCCGATACAAAAACGCTGTTCGAAGACCCCAGGCACCCTTACACGGTTGCTCTGCTTTCTTCGATACCGACGACCGACCCGAAAGACCTAAAGAAAGAAAAGATTATTCTCAAGGGCACCATTCCCAGCCCTATCAAACCCCCGAGCGGCTGCAAATTCCATACCCGCTGCTATATGGCTACCGAAAAATGCAAGTGCGAAACCCCTAAGCTAGTCGAAGTGACGCCCGGACATTTCTGCGCCTGCCATTACCTTGAGAAGAAGAGCATACTCAACATATCAAAAGATAAAGGAAATCTTAATGAGGCGAAAAAATAACGACGAAAAAGAGAAAAAACGGCGCGGCGCCGAGGATGAAAAACCGTTGGAAAAAAACGACAGGTTAGCTTTGTTTCTTTCCGCGTTCCTCACCATATTCCTGCCGTGCGTGGTCTTTTTGATACTTTTATGCCTTATAATTATGCTTTTGTTCGGAGTGCTTTAAGCTTTATAAAAACAATCAAAAACCGGTTTTAAATAAAACCGGTTTTTTTGGTTTTATTAATAGGTGCTGAAATCTTCATCATAACGCAAAAATAAAAGCCTTACAAAAACAAGTCGGGTTATCCTTAATCACTTAAATATGTTCATATACAATTAAACCAAGCGAACTATTCACAAACCCATTTATGATTAAATAAACATTCAAGCCAAAACACTTCAAAAACGGTGTTTTCTCTTCTTTTTAACTCTAAAACCACGTTTTTTCGCTAAATTTCGAGCAATTAACCAAAAACGCTATTGACATTGGCAAAACGCAATGCTAAAATAGTGGTACTACAATTTAATTTATGCTAAGCAAGCGACACTAAGTAAACCTACCGAAAGGTAGCGACGCGAAAACTAAAGGGGCTAAACCGTTCT
>DAITPX010000205.1:0-969 GCA_036833365.1 Clostridia bacterium
GTCCACTCAATTTTCCCGCCCGATAATATAATCGACGGAACAGCCGAAATATTCGGCCAGTTTCACCGCGCTTTCGATTGTCGGCTTGCTTTGCCCGTTCTGCCACAAGTAGACGGTTGATTCGTGGATACCAGTGTCTTTTACCAGCCTGTATTTCGTGACTCCGAATTTTTTTATGATAAACCTGAATCTCTCGCTGAAAGGCGGCAATTTTTGAAAGTGAGTTGCAAAATTTTCGTCGTCGAGCCCTATAAGAAAATCGACCGAGCACTTAAAAAAATCGGCGAGCTTGGACAGCATTTCCACGCTCGGCATATGTTGGGCGTTTAGATAGCGGTAAATCGTCGATTTCGGAACTCCGAGAGCGTTCGCGGTTTTTATAGCGTTGGTTCGGTTGTCGAAGATTATTTCTCCCAGCCTTTCGGCAAAAAGCTGCAAATCAAACATTGAACACCTCAATAAAAGCTGACCGAATTATTCTCTGCCTATCAGATAATCTATCGTGCAGTCGAGATAATCCGCAAGCTCGATAAGGCTCGATAATTTCGGGTCGGCCCCGTTTTTCCAGTTTTGCAGGTAATACCCTTTGATTTTAGTATTTTTAAAAATTTTATATGTGGAAATAGAGTTCGTTTTCAAAACTTGAATAAGACGGGTATAAAAATTCGGTCTTTTTTTCGGAGTAAAATCAAGTATTTTATCCGAACGCCCCGTCAGAAAATCTACCGAACAATCGAAGTAATCCGCCAGTTTTACAAGGTTTTTAAGCTGTATGTTGGTGTCGTTATAAGTCCATCTGCGCACAACCGACCCCGTCACCCCGATTTCGGCCGCCAGCATTTCGGACTTAATCGGTTTTGCCTCCATCAGATCGCTTAATCTCTCGTTAAATTTCGACAGCTTTTTCAAAATTTGTTTCCTCAGCAATCCGCCCGCCCTGCCAGATAGTCGACGGAGCAGTCGAAATAT
>DAITPX010000205.1:1074-2577 GCA_036833365.1 Clostridia bacterium
CCCGCCCCGCCAGATAATCGACCGAGCAGCCGAAATATTCCGCGAGCTTTATCAGTGTTTCGGTCTTGGGTGATTTACCCCGTTTCCACTTTGAAATCATCGGCTGCCCGAAATCGCAGTTCTTTGAGACTTTGTAAGGCGTAACCTTTTTGGTTTTGCACAGAAGATCGAATCGCTCAAAAAAATTTTCATTTGTAGTCGATTTGCGAAAATATGGAGTATTCGACAGTCCGAAGAGATAATCCAAAGAACAATCCAGCAATTCGGCGGCCTTGATCGCCGATTTAACCGTCGGCATATATTCCGCCGCCATCCATTTTGCCACCGCGCGTTCGGCTACGCCGATACATTTTGAAAACCGGTTGATTGTCAGATTCTCACGCTCGATATAATCCTTAATGATTTCAGGGAATATTGTATTTTTGTCCATATTATTCCGAATTGTCATTCTCTGCCTATCAGATAATCGATAGAGCAGTCGAAATAACGCGCCAAAACTATGATGTTATCAACAGTCGGGTTTCGCACACCGTGATACCAGTCGTCCACGCTTTGTTTGGCTAATTTTGTTTCTTTTTTAAGCCGGTAACGCGTGAGGCCTTTTTCGTCTAAAATTTTTTTAAAACGCTGTGAAAACGGTTTCGGTTTTGAAAATTCCGACGGCGCGTATTCGTCCCTCAGTCCGAAAAGATAATCCAGCGGGCATTTGAAATAATCCGCAATCCTAACCGCGGTCGTTGTTGACGGCAGGATTTCTTTGCGGAGGTACCGATAAACTATGGAAAGGGCAATCGGCAGGGCGTCGGAAAGCGTTTCGGGGGTTATCCCCTTTTCGTACATCAAATCCGCAAGCCTCTCACCAAATTTTGACGTAATGTCCATTTTATGCACCTCTAGAAAATATTATGCCTAACTTATGCCAAAATAACTTGCCTTTGACACAAGTTAGGACTATAATAGAAGAAATAAACAAAGGAGGTAAAAATATGGGTATGCGGGAATTTGTCGACGTGCTGCATGAGCTTTTAGCCGTGGATACCGTGGAAGGCCTGGTGAAAAGTTTGGACGCGGCCGAGGATAAAATTACGGTGGTTTTGAGCGACGGCGCCAAGTTTGTGGTTTCTGTCGAAAGAACTTAAAAAAATTTCCGGCATACAAAAGAACAAAAAATGAACGAAAGCGAAAACGCCTCCCGCCTTGCGAAATTACGTAAAATTTTACACGATCATACGCGAGGCGGCGGACGGGTATTTTAATATGTAGCCTATGCAAAAAAAGCGCAATTGACGACCCTTTACAAACCGCAGCCTTAACGCGCACGGCAAATTATTCTTTTAATTATTTTCGTTATTGGCAGATTTGACTTACCGCTATCCAAAAACAACAGTAAAATTTAAACGTAAATTAAGGCTCACCAAAATGGACGCGCAAAAATTTTTAATAAAAAATTACTTTTATAAATTGATATAAACGGCTTAAGGCGGCGGAGGAAAAACGTAACGA
>DAITPX010000206.1:0-2245 GCA_036833365.1 Clostridia bacterium
GGCGATAAAAATGGCCAATATGATGAAAATCAAAGTTTTGGGCATTGTGGAAAATATGAGCTACGCCCTTTGCCCCGACTGCGGCAAAAAAATCCCGCTCTTCGGCGAAAGCAGGCTCGAGACGGTCGCCAAGCAATTTTCTCTTAAGGTTCTGGCGCGTATCCCCGTAGACGCAAGATTGTCCCAAGCCGTGGACAGGGGCAAAATAGAGGACGTCGCCGTCAATTATATGGCGGAGGCCGCCGAACAAATCTAAGAAAATTTTAACCGCATATTAAAATATGGGTAAAACAAAAGTTGATAAAGGAGTAAAATTTATGGCAATCAAGTATGTTGCGGAACCTTTTCGCATCAAAGCGGTAGAACCCATTAAGATGCTTACCAAAGAGGAAAGAGAAGCCAAAATCAAAGAGGCTCATTACAATCTGTTCAACCTCCGCTCCGGTGACGTCTACATCGACCTTTTGACCGACAGTGGCACAAACGCCATGAGCAGCTTCCAGTGGGGCGGCATTATGCTGGGCGACGAATCCTACGCGGGGGCAAGCAGCTACTACAAGCTGCTCGACGCGGGGCAGGATATTTTCGGCTACCGGTACATCCAGCCCGTCCATCAGGGCAGGGCGGCCGAAAAAGTTTTGATGCCGTTGTTTTTGACTAAGGGCAAATTTGCTGTGTCTAATATGTTTTTCGACACGACCCGCGCCCACGTCGAAATCGCCGGCGCGCGCGCAATCGACTGCGTAGTCCCCGAAGCGCTTGATCCCCAAAAACGAGTGCCCTTTAAAGGCAACATGGACGTTAACCGCCTGGAAAAAATCATCAACGAAAAGGGCAAGGAAAACATAGGGCTAATTGTAATGACAATTACCAACAACTCCGCCGGCGGGCAGCCCGTTTCCATGCAAAACCTCCGCGACGTTTACCAGATCGCCAAAAAATACTCTGTTCCCGTCAACATCGATGCGGCGCGCTACGCCGAAAATGCCTATTTCATAAAGCGCGACGACCCCAAATACAGAGACGTTTCCATAAAAGATATTATCAAAGAAATGTTCTCTTATGCCGACACCTTCACTATGTCGGCCAAAAAAGACGCGATCCTCAACATGGGCGGGCTCATAGGCGTGCGCGACGGCGATTCGTCTCTAATTATGAAAATCAAAGCCAACTGCATAAGCTTCGAGGGCTTCACTACATACGGCGGGCTGGCAGGGCGCGATCTCGAGGCTATGGCTATCGGGCTTTACGAGGGAATCGACCTCGATTACCTAAGGTACCGCATAGGCCAGCAGGAATACCTTGCCTCACGCCTCGACGACGGAGGAGTGGTTTATCAGGCGCCCGTCGGCGGGCACGGGCTGTTTATCGACGCGCGCGACATGTTTCCGCACATTCCCTACTACGAATTTCCAGCGCAGCTGTTGGCCGTCGAGCTCTACAAGGAAGCGGGCATACGCACCTGCGACATAGGCTCATATATGCTCGGCAACGACCCCGACACAGGCAAGCAACTAAAGGCCGATTTCGAGTTCACGCGGCTGGCAATCCCTCGTAGGGTTTACACACAGGCCCATTTCGACGTAATGGCCGACGCGCTTATAAACATCAAAAAACGCGCCAAAACCATCAAGCACGGCTACCGCATAACATGGGAACCGCCAATCCTGCGTCACTTCCAAGCCCATTTGGAGCCGATAGGGGAATAAGTTTTTCCTCAGGATTGAGCCGCTTTTTTGTAAGCGTCAAGTGCGGCGAAACTTTCAAAAAATCATATTTCCGTCGTTTGCTATAAAGCTATTGTGGCAAAAGCAAATTTTTTGTAAAACAAACCAAAAGACACACCAAATTCTCAATTTTCTTCAAATTAAAAACGCCCGCCTAAAATTAAAAAGGCGGGCGTTTAATAATATTAATATATTTACAAAAATACCATAGCCAAAAGAGGCACGGTTAATATTGAAAACAGCGTGGAGTTGACAAAGCACGCCGTTGCCGCGCTTCCGTCGCCGAGATATTTTTCGGCAAAAACCACGCCGGTGGTCGCCGAGGGCATCGCCGACACGATAAACGCCACGTCTTTGGACAAGGGCGCCGCGGGGGTGAAAAGCAGCAGAAGCAACAGTGTAAGCATGGGCATAGCCACAAGCTTAAGCGCCGACACGGCGTAAACCTTTCCGTCCGCAAAAATGCTTTTAAGCGGCACGCCGGCCAAACGTATGCCCAGTATTGTCATGGCTATCGG
>DAITPX010000206.1:2278-2569 GCA_036833365.1 Clostridia bacterium
ATCAACGACATAGCGCGCTGTGCAGCGGCGGCGCTATGTCGTTTATTTTGAGCCCCAGCACAAACAGCGGCACCGACACGGCCAGCGCGATTGTGGCGGGGTTAAGCAGGGCGTTTTTCGCGCTCACAAATTTTTTGTCACCCGTCATTATGTACCCGCCCGCCGTCCACACAAAAAGGTTAAAAAAAGCCACGCCTATGGCGGCATAGATTATCGGCTCGGGGTTGCCGGGGTAAAGCGACTGCAAAAGCGGTATTCCCATAAACCCGCCGTTGGGAAACATCGACATAA
>DAITPX010000207.1:0-2560 GCA_036833365.1 Clostridia bacterium
CGATAACCTCTTTGACTTGTTCCTTTTTTTCGCTGGCGCTGTCGTAGGAATATATATAGGAATTTATTTCGTGGTACTTGAGCTGCCCGGAATAGGCGAGGTATTTTTCCGCGTCGGCGGCTTGTTTTTTAAGGGGATTAAGCTGCCGCTCAAGCTCGCTCAAAACTATGTAAAGCTGCGACATATTTTCGCGCGTTTTTTCGAGCTTTCGCTCGGTTTCGGTTTTGCGCACGCGGAACTTGGATATGCCTAACGCCTCTTCGAAAATGGCGCGCCTGTCCTCGGGACGGGCGTTCAGGATAGCGTCCATGCGCCCCTGCCCGACTATGGAGTAGCCCTCTCGGCCAAGCCCGGCGTCGCGCAGAAGGTCGGAGACATCCTTGAGGCGTACGGGCTTTTTGTTGACGTAATACTCGCTTTCGTTGCTGCGGTAGAGCTTGCGCGAAATGACCACTTCTTCCATATCGACGGGAAAAACCCTGTTTTTGTTGTCTATAAAAAGCGCGACCTCGCAGTAGCTCATGGACTTTCTTTGCTCGGTGCCAGAAAAAATGAGGTCCTGCATGTTTTTGCCGCGCAGGGCCTTGGAGCTTTGCTCGCCCAAAACCCATCGAATAGCGTCGACGACGTTGCTTTTGCCGCAGCCGTTGGGGCCCACCACTCCCGTTACGGGATAATCGAACTCCATCGACAGTTTGTCGGAGAAAGACTTGAAGCCGTACACCTCTATCTTTTTTAAATTCACTTCATAATCTCCTTGAATTTTTTGAGCATGGGCAACGTCTTTTCCGCCGCTTCCATCTGTGCCGTGGTTTTGGTATTCCCTCTGCCTTTGGCGTATTTTCTGCCGCCCAAAACGACCTGATAAGTAAAAACGGGGTTGTGGTCGGGCCCGGTCTGTGAAATAAATTCGTAATCGAGCCTGATTTTGGCCTTGTGGGCGTATTCCTGGAGCGCCGATTTTGCGTTCAGTACGTTTCCGTCCGTCAGTGCTTCCTGCAAGTCATCTTCAAGGTTGTCCAATACGAACCTTGTCGCCGGACACATTCCGCCGTCAAGATAAATTGCGCAAAGCACTGCCTCAAATAAATTCGCGTCGATTTTGTTGAAAGACATGATGTTGGAGTTTTTTTGCGACTGCCCGAGTATCAGGTACTTCGGCAGCCCCAGCTCGCAGGCCGCCTGCGACAGCGAATTGGTCGAGACCGTCATAGCCTTTGCCTGAGAGTAAACGCCTTCGTTTTGGTTGCGGTAATGGTCGAACAGGTATTTTGATACAATCAGCCCCAAAACGGCGTCGCCGAGAAACTCCATCTGCTCGTTGCTGCGGACATGCTTTTCGTTTGCGTATGAAGAATGGGTGAACGCTTCTGTCAGAAAGTCGGGATTTTTGAATTTGTAATTTATTTTCTCTTCTACTTCACTTTTCGGAAACATTGTCCACCCTTGCCAAATAATCCTTAACCCTGTCGATAAGCTTTGCTTCGTCCATTTCCAAAACCTGCCCTATCGCGCCGCAAATCGATTCCGCCTTGCTGCTGCCGTGCGCTTTTATTACCGGCTTCTCCACTCCGATAAACGGGGCGCCGCCTCTTTTGTTGTAGTCCATTTTGTTTTTCAGGCTCGAGAACGCTTTTTTCATAAACAGCGCGCCGATTTTGCTCCAAAAACCAGACGTAATTTCGCGCTTAAGTGACTTCATGACCATGAGCGCCGCGCCCTCGCAGGACTTGAGCGCCACATTGCCGTAAAAACCATCGGCCACCACGACGTCATAGTCGCCTGAAAAAATCTCGCGCGCCTCCATATTGCCCGCGAAATTAAGGGTTTTTTCGTTTTTGAGCAGAGAAAAAGCTTCTTTCGTAAGCTCGTTGCCCTTTTTGTCCTCGGTGCCGTTGGACAACAGCCCCACGCGCGGAGTTTCGATGTTTTTTACCGTCTGCATGTAAGCCGAGCCCATGTAGGCGAACTGGACGAGCATCTGCGGCTTGCAGTCGACGTTGGCGCCGCAATCGATGAGCAGAACCTCCTTGCCGCCTTGGACTGTAGGCAGCAGCGGAGCCAATGCGGGGCGTAGAACGCCTTTTATGCGCCCCACCTTTAAAAACGCGCCCGTAAGAACCGCGCCAGTGCTGCCCGCGGAGACGAAGCCGATACACTCGGGGTCGCTCTTGAGCCTTTCGAGCCCCACGACCAACGAAGAATTTTTTTTGCCGCGGATTGCGTCGGTGGGCACGTCGTCGTTTGTGACGACCTCCTTGGCGTGCATGATTTCGATGCGGCTCAGGTCGTTGAAACGCATGAGCTTTTGCTTAATGACGTCCTCGTCGCCGCACATGACGACGGACAAATCCTTGTGACGGGCGAGCGCCAGCATACAGCCGCCGATTATTTCGTCGGGGGCGTGGTCGCCGCCAAAAATATCCACAACTACTTTCATAAAAAAATAACTTCCTTAAATAAATAATTTAATTCTTTTAATTATAACCTATTTAACTGCTCGGGGCAAGGCTTTTCCCGAAAAAAATAAGCCCCGTTTCACAGAAAACGAAAATGTTTC
>DAITPX010000208.1:0-2542 GCA_036833365.1 Clostridia bacterium
CCTGCGGGATTCCGTCTCCGCTTTTCGCCGTCACGACGGTGAAGGAAAACGGCAAGCCAAATGTCTGCTTCAACGCCTGGAGCAGCTTTGCGGGCGGAGGCGACGGCTTTTATGTCATTATGCCCGGCATTTACCGTAAAGGGCACACTTACAAAGACATTCTCAGGACGGGGGAGTTTGTCGTGAACTTTCTTAGCAAGGATTACTACGACGCCTGTATCAGGACAATCGGGCAAAACGGCGACGAAACCGACGAATTCGAGGCGGGGGGCTTCACGCGGGAAAAAGCCGCCGAAATTTCAACGCCCCGCATAAATGAAGCGTTTTTGTGCATCGAATGTAAAAAAATCAAAGATATAGTTTTGGAAGAAAACGCCGACACTTCCGTGATTATCGGCAAAGTCCTTCATATCGCAGCATTAGAAGATTACGCCAAAGGCATCGACAAAAAATACGGCGACGACGGGTTTATGATGAATATCCACGCGCCGAAAAACCTTTTGACGGGCGAGGGCAAGCCCAGCGCGCTCGCGGTGTGCAAAATCGTAAGGGTAAACGAGGACGGCTGATTTGTTGTGAAATGCCGGGTAGAAATAGCCATTTTGTAATCATTCGCTGTCGTTGTTGAGTCGCATCTTGCATGGGATTTGGTGATTGAAATTGTATTCATGGCCTCGGCAAAGTGTTTGCGGGCGTATCACATCCCGCATGGAGTGCGCAGGTTGAAATTTTTCATCGGCTTATATATCCTCGCATGAACTAAGCCTATTTTATTCAAGAAGATGCCGAGATTGGGCAAAAGCAGGCAATGTTTTGTAACCTTGACGCAAAAAACGGACCTCTAAATATTAAAATTGAAAGTCAGGTTCCGTTTTCGCGTATATAAAAATCACTTTGCGCCGCCATTTAATTAAGCGCCAAAAAACATTTGTTGACAAACTTCGCCGCGGTGTTTATACTGATTTTAATATGAAATGTGATTTTCACCTGCACTCCACGGTTTCGGACGGGCAGCTTAAGCCGTCCCAAGTGCTGGAGCGAGCCAAAATGCGCCAGCTCGACGCCGTTTCGCTTACCGACCACGATACGGTGGACGGCGTGGGCGAAGCGGTTGAAAAAGGCGCCGAGCTCGGCATAAAGGTGCTGCCCGGCATAGAAATGAGCTGTTTCGACGCGACCGAGGTGCATATCTTGATTTACAACCTCGATTACCTTAACCCCGGGCTTAACGACGCGCTCAAATACGTCAACCAGCTGCGCCGCAAAAGAAACTACCTTATCGTCGACAAGCTAGGCGTCTACGGGGTAAAGGTCGACATGGACAAAATTTACCGCAACGCCTCGGAAAAAACCGTAGGGCGCCCCGACATAGCCGACGAAATGGTCAGGAAGGGCTATGTTTCGTCGCGCATGGAGGCTTTCGACGAATACCTGAGCGTGGACAAAAAAGCCTACGTCCCCGCAAAAAGGCTCACGCCCAAAGAGGCGATTGAACTGGCCCGCCTCTACGGCGGCAAGGCGGTTTTGGCGCACCCGAAAAACCTCAAAATGGCGCAGCACGCGCTGGCGGATTATCTCGCCGAGCTGGTAAGTTTGGGCCTGGACGGTATCGAAGCCGACTATTTTTCGCATAATAACTTTGAGCGACAGTTTTACAAATCCTTGGCGGATAAATACAAGCTTATCGTCACGGGCGGGAGCGATTTTCACGATTTTTCGCACGGCGGCGAGGAGGCGTTTTATCCTAACAAACTGACAAGGAAAATTTTAGGGCTCGGAGAGTAACCCAAATGAAAAAAATTATATTGGTATCGCTCGCAATTGTTACGGTTGTGAGCCTTTTTTTGCCCGTTATGGCGTTCGGAGAAAATTACGACGCCGATTTCAGCTTTACGTTCGACGGCGCGGTCTGGCGTTACAGCCTCAAAGACAATATAGGCGGGCTCAGCCGGCCGCAGATAAACAACCGCGCCGTTTACCGCTCGCTCAGAGAAAAAAGGCGCGTGGCTTGCGGGCTTGTCGAAAAGGGCTTTACTTACGAACAGGTGCTGAATTATATTTTTCCAAACTTTAATTCGCTATTTAAAAAAATAGAGAAAAAAACCGACAAAAAGCCCGTCAACGCCAAATATTCGGCAAGCGTAGACGGCGTCAGGTATACCGCCGAGCAAAAGGGCAGGCAAATAAATTACGAAAAGCTTTTTAAGGCGGTATTCGGCGGGGGCACCGTAATTCAAGTGCCAACGCGGGACATCGCGCCCGCGTTAACGCTGGCGAGCGTCAGGGCCAAAACGGTTTTGCGCGCGTCGTTTTCGACGGGCTTTAGCTTCAGCGGCGCGGGGCGCAGCCACAACATAGCCCGCGCCCTTTCGTCCCTTAACGGCGTCGTCATAAAAAACGGCGAAAAAGTGAGCTTCAACAAAATCATCGGTCCGCGCACGGCGGAGAACGGCTATATGGACGCGAAAATAATCGTGGACGGAAAATACGTCGACGGCGTGGGCGGAGGTGTTTGCCAGGTTTCCACAACTCTGTACAATGC
>DAITPX010000209.1:0-2505 GCA_036833365.1 Clostridia bacterium
TTCTCTTTTCAAGCTTCTTTTCGCTGCCTCTCGACAGCCTTAATATAATAACATCTCAACCTTGCGTTGTCAACGAAAAAATAGCGGATTTTCGGAATTTTTTTGGCGGTTTAATCTTTAAAATCGGCGCGGGCGAGCGGTTCTTCCCTTAGTTTTTTGGCTTTTTCCTTGTTTTCCAAAACGCCTATGCCCTTTTCGAAGCAGTCGGCCAAAACGCGCCTTGCCATCGGGACGCCGCGGTTCATCGCCTCTGCCAAAAGCCGCGCGGCCTTTTGGTAGTTGCGGCGAACCCCCTGACCGTTGAGGTACATTATGGCGAGCTGGTACATCGCCTCGGGCTGCCCCTGCTCCGCCGACAGCGACAGGTACTTCGCCGCCTGCGCGAGGTCGATTTGCACGCCTTTGCCCTTTATGTAGCTCATGGCGAGGTTGTACCGCGCGTTTTTATCGCCGTTTTCCGCCGCTTTTTTGTAAAGGCGGATGGCCTTATCCATGCTCAGGTTTTTATCAAGCCCTCCCGCAAAATGCTCGGCGAGGGTATTTTGCGCCAAAACGCTGCCTTTCTCCGCCGCCAGCGAAAAAAGCTCGTACGCCTTGGCATGGTCGACGGGAAGGTATTTGCCCGTCAGGTAATAGTCGCCAAGGCAATACTCGGCATTAGGGTTTCCCCTGTCGGCGGCCAGCGTAAACAGCTTTACCGCCTCGAGATGGTCAGCCGCACAGCCCGCGCCGTCGCGGAGGCACACGGCTTTGAAATAAACCGCCTCGGCGTTGCCCTGCGCCGCCGCACTGCAAAACAGCCCGTAAGCCTTGGTTTGGTCGATTTCGCAGCCCACGCCTATTTGACGGAAGCGTCCCAGCCGCATTTGGGCGTCGGCGTAACCAAGGTCGGCGGATTTTTTCATCCACATAAAGGACGCGTCGGCGTCCCTTTCCACTACGCCCAAGCCCCTGTAAAAATATTCGGCGACCAGGCACATGCTTACGATGTCGCCGTCGCGCGCTTCGGCAAAAATACCGTCATACGCCGACACATAGAGCTTTTTGGCTTTTGTTTCGTCAAAATCGAGCGCCGCCAGCCCGTAATATCCTTTGGGGCTGCCCCGTTCCAACGCGAGGTTGAAATATTCGCGGGCGCGCGAGCGGTTTTTGGCAACCCCTACGCCCTGCAAACACATCTGCCCTACCATGTAATACGCCGAGCCGTAGCCCGCTTCGCCGCTTTCGGTGAAAAAATCCAGCGCCTTTTCGCCGTCGGGCCGCGTTACGTTTACAAATGAATATGAAAGCCCCTTGGCGTAAAGCTCTTTGGCATTTTTGAGCGAGCCGCCCTTAAGGGAATGAAAATCATTTTGAAACATCGTCTATCGTACCTCCGCCGAGGCATTTTTCGCCGTCGTAAAACACCGCGAACTGCCCGGGCGTAACCGCGCGCTGCTTTTCGCGGAAAATTACTTGCGCCGCCGTTTCGGCCGAAAGAACCACCGTCACTTCCTGCTCGGGCTGGCGGTAGCGGAATTTCGCCTTGCAGGCGAACTCTTTTTCCTCAGGCGGGCAGGGTATCCAGTTTATGCCGCTTACAAGGCAGTTTTTGGAATAAAGGACGCTTTCGTCGCCGTGAGAAACTATGAGGCGGTTGTTTTTTAAGTTCTTTTCCGCCACAAACCAGCGGCTTTGGCTTTCCTTGGTGCCTCCCAACCCCAAGCCCCGCCGCTGCCCCGGCGTGTAATACATAAGCCCGATATGGCGCCCCACAACATTGCCCGCGGTGTCAACCATATCGCCCGGTTGGGCGGGAAAATAATTTTTCAAAAATTCGCGGAAATTGCGCTCGCCGATAAAGCATATGCCCGTGCTGTCCTTTTTCTGCGCGGTGACAAGTCCAAGGGTTTGGGCGATTTCCCTTACCTCGGGCTTGGTCATTTCCGCAAGCGGGAAAAGCACGTTTTCAAGCTGCTTTTGACCGAGCTGGTTCAGAAAATAGGTTTGGTCCTTGTTTTGGTCGAGCGCCTTTAGAAGGTAATGCTTTCCGTCTTTGTGACTGATGCCGCAATAATGCCCCGTGGCTACGTAATCGGCACCCATAAGGTAAGCCTGCTCCAAAAAAGGCCCGAATTTGATTTCGCGGTTGCACAAAACGTCGGGGTTCGGCGTGCGTCCCTTTTTGTATTCGTCCAAAAAATAAGAAAAAACTTTTGTCAGATATTGTTTTGAAAAATTAATCGAATAATAGGGTATGCCGAGCGCGGCTGAAACGCGCCTTACGTCGCCGTAATCGGCCTCGGACGAGCAGTTGCCCTGAGCGTCGGTTTCTTCCCAGTTTTTCATGAAAAGCCCGATGACCTCGTAGCCCTGCTCTTTCAACAGATAGGCCGCGACGGAGCTGTCCACGCCGCCGCTCATACCCACCACTACTTTTTTAGGCATATTCTGTTTTTAACTCTTTTGTTTTTTTGCTATAACTTTCATCAAATCGATGAATTCGTCGTTGTTGTTGGTCGTCAT
>DAITPX010000210.1:0-2504 GCA_036833365.1 Clostridia bacterium
CTGGCGAAATTTTATTCGGTATCGTGCGACTATATGATAGGGCTGGACGATTATTGAGCAAAAAAATAACGCATTTTCAATTAATGCGTTTTCAAAAAAATATTTTGTTTCTTAACGGCGCGGTGCGCCGGCTTTTTTGCCTAAAAATCGCCTGAGCTGGTTTTGTTGGATACGTAAAGCTTGGCAAGCCCGCTTTTGCTCGTTTCCCTGTAACCGCTTCGCATGTCCTTGCCCGTTTGCTTCATGGTTTCGACGATTATGTCGAAGGACACCTTGCGCGTGTTGGTCAAAAAATTGGCCAGCGACAGCGCGCCAACCGCCCTCATGGCCGCGACGGCGTTGCGTTCGATGCAGGGGATTTGCACCAGCCCTAGGACGGGATCGCAGGTAAGACCCAGGTGATGCTCAATCGCGACTTCTGCGGCGTATTCTATCTGATCGATATCCATTTCGAATATCTCCGCCATTGCGGCAGCCGCCATAGAGCAAGCCGAACCCACTTCCGCCTGGCAGCCGCATTCGGCGCCGCTTATTGAGGCGTTGGTTTTTATTATATTTCCGATAAGCCCCCCTACCGCGAGGCCGCGCAAAATTTTTTCGTCGGGCAGTTTGTGTTTGTCCTGAAGATATTTGAGCACCGCGGGCAGAACCCCGCTCGCCCCACAGGTGGGTGCGGTAACCACCGTTTCGCCAGCCGCGTTCTGCTCGCTTGTGGCGTAGGCATAAGCGCAGATAAGGCGGTTTTCGCGCGTTTGCTGGCTTTCGTCCATGTGCTTTTGCTGGTACAAAAACTTCGCTTTTCTGTCTATATTAAGCCCGCCGGGCAAAATTCCCGTCGCGGTAAGCCCTTTTCTTATAGTGTCCTTCATAGAATCCCAGATTTCCTGGAGATATCGCCATATATCGGCGCCTTCGTATTCCTCGACAAAATCGCTCAGCCTGATTTCCTTGAAAAGGCAGTATGTAGCAATATCTTTAAAATGCTTGATGGGATAAATTTCGGGAGGCGTTTCCCTTGGCCTGCCCAAAATTTTTATGTCGCCGCCGCCTATGCTCCTTACGCGCCATTTGCCGAGTTTTTTGCCCTCTTCGAACGCGTACAAATCAAAGGTATTGGGATGCGGCACTTTGGTTTCGGCATCAAAAACAATCTCGGCGGGCTTTATCAAAGTTTTTCTCAAAACGGTATCGGTGCCGTGCCCCCTGCCGGTTTTGGCGAGAGAGCCGAACAAAACTACTTTAAAGCCGTCCGCTGAAGGGTGTTCCCCTGCAAACATTTTGGCGGCGCGTTCGGGGCCCATCGTGTGTGAGCTGCTGGGGCCGCGGCCGATTTTGTACAATTCTCTGATGGACTTCATATACTCCGATTATAGCATTGCCCCTTTAAAGTAGCAATCGAATTCGCGCGCCGAAAGCACCTTTTAAGCCGCTTTTCGCGCCCTAAAAAGAATTATTTTATGAACAGTTTCAAGTCTTTGGTTTGGCGGTTTTGCGGTTTGAATATGACGTTCTTGAGCCCCTGCTTATATTGCCTTTGATTGCATTTTTTTAGCGATTAGGCGCCGCGGATTGGGTTTTTTACGGCAGATTTACAGCTTTAATCTTATCCTAAGATAACGCCCGCACCGCTTTTCGAACAAGAGCATAAAGCCTTTTAAGGCTAACTTCTCCGTTTGCTTGAAAAAGGCTTTTTAGCTAAACTCTTTTTATATTCGCACCCAAGGACGAAAGGGTTTTCTCCAGCTCGTAGTAGCCCCTGTCTATCTGGGCGATGTTGTGCACCTCAGTCGTGCCCTCTGCCGCCAGTCCCGCCAGCACCAAGGCCGCGCCGGCCCTGAGGTCGGGCGCCGTGACCTGCGCGCCGTGGAGCTTTTCGACGCCGCGGACAAGCGCGTACCTGTCGCGCACCACCACATTGGCCCCCATTTTGACAAGCTCCGTCACCTGTTTAAAACGCGTTTCAAACAGGTTTTCGACAATCATAGAGGAATTGTCTCCAATGCACTCGAGGGCCAAAATTTGAGCCTGAAGGTCGGTGGGAAAGCCCGGGTAAGGCTGCGTTTCGATTAGCTCTATGCTGTGCTGTTTTTTGAAGGCTTTTATTCTTATTTCATTTTTGTTTATCTGCAAGGTGCCCGCCGTTCCGTCGATTTTACTTATAAGCGCCTGCATATGCCACGGGTTGCAGTCCTTTACCACCACGTCGCCGCCCGTTATCGCCCCCGCGAGCAAAAAAGTGCCTGCGGCGATTCGGTCGGGTATGGGAGTGTATTCCACGCCGTGGAGCTTGCCGACGCCCTCCACAATAATACTGCTGCTGCCCGCGCCGCCGATTTTCGCACCCATTTTGCGCAAAAAATCCGCCAGAGCCACTATTTCGGGTTCTTTTGCGGCGTTGGTCAATACGGTGACGCCTTTTGCCATAACGGCCGCGAGCATGATGTTTTCCGTCGCGCCTACGCTGGGGAAATCGAGATGGATATTGCTTCCTCGGGCGTGTTCGC
>DAITPX010000211.1:0-2487 GCA_036833365.1 Clostridia bacterium
CGAGCAGCTGATCAGCCTCATTGAAAACGTCGAATCCACATACCTGCACGGCTACACTTCCGCCCAGGGCGACTTGGAAACGCGCAAAGCAATCGCAGACTACGTCAACAAAACCGAAAACGCCTCGCTCGACCCAAATTTGATTTACATGTCGGTGGGAGCCGCCGCGGCTTTGACGATTTCTTTTCACGCGATGACTCTGCCCGGCGACGAAATCGTTGTTTTCGCTCCTTATTTTGCCGAATACAAGGTGTTTATCGAGGGCGCGGGCGCCAAGTTTGTCGTTTCGCCTTCCTGCCGCAAAACCCTTTTGCCCGACTTCGGCGCGCTGGAAAAGACAATCAATTCCAACACCAAAGCCGTCGTAATAAATTCGCCCAACAACCCCAGCGGCGTTATCTATAAACAAGACACAATTGAAAAGCTCGCCGCGCTTTTAAGCAAAAAACAGTCCGAATACGGGCACCCTATTTACCTTGTCGCGGACGAGCCATACAGGGAACTGGTTTACGACGGAACCAAAGTGCCTTACATAACCAATTTTTATGAAAACAGCATAGTTTGCTACTCGTACTCGAAGGTGCTGTCGCTGCCCGGCGAAAGGATAGGCTTTATCGCCGTCAACCCAAAAATGGAGGACGCCGCCGACATGTATGCGGCGGTTTGCGGCGCGGGCAGGAGCCTGGGCTTCATCTGCGCACCCAGCATTTTTCAAAAGATTCTGCCCCGCGTTTTGGGCAGCACAAGCGATATTTCCGTCTACAAGGCCAACCGCGACATTTTGTACAACGCCCTCACCGAATACGGATTCAGGTGCGTTTATCCCGACGGCGCGTTTTATTTGTTTATGGAAACGCCCGAGCCCGACGCCTTCGCCTTCGCCGAAAGGGCTAAAAAATACGAGCTTTTGTTCGTGCCCGCCGACGACTTCGGCTACGAGGGCTTTGTCAGGATTTCTTACTGCGTGACTACCGAGCAAATAAAAAACTCCCTGCCCTTTTTCAAAAAGCTTGCCGAGGAATACGGCCTGATAAAATAATTAAATTTAACAAAAAGGCCGCCATACGCGGCCTTTTTATTGGTTTTAATCTTGAAAATGATTTTTTTAAAGCGGTTTGAGTGGGATTGTGGAAATATAATATTAGGCTGTTTGCTTTTAGTATTTGTAAATATTAATTCTTTTCGTCTAGACCATAAATAAATTTTGAGCCTCTCGTTAGGAAAAACGGCGGTTATTTATAATCGCTTGATTTTTTGTTGTAAATGTCGACGAAAAGCGACCATTTTACGCATTGGTTGGGATTTTCGGCGGGATAAAAATAGTACAGTTCGCCGCCGCGGTAAAGCTCGAATTCCTCCCCCGCGGTAAAGGGCAGCGCTTCCAGAGCGTCAAGAGGTATCTCAAAAGCGTCTTTTTGCCCCATAAGCTCTCCCCTGAAAGCGAAACGGGTTTTATCGAGCGAGCAGACGCCGAAGCCGCATACCTCCATGCGTTTTTTCTTTTTGTCGATTTTTTTGACGGTTACGGCAGCTTCGAGCGAGGTTTTTTCAAAATTTTGTTCGAGCGCGCCCTCCTGAAAACGGTACCACTCTGCGATTGTGGCGAACCGCCCCGAAACAAAGCGGCAATATTCGTCCATAACTGCCGTCATGCCGCAACGGGAGCAGGTTATGCCGTTTTGCCCGGCTGTCAAGGTAAATTCGCTTTTGCAATGCGGGCAAAGATAGAGCACGCCGTCCAGCCCCGCGGCTAAATCGCGGCAAGCGACTTTGCCCAAGGCTTGGCTTGTGTACGACAGCTCGTTTTCCAGCACAGACTTGACTTCAAGTAAAGTTTTTTCCGCGAGTTCGCCCGCCGAAAAAAGTTTTTTGCCCGTGATTTCCAACGCCGCGCGGCGATTAAAAAATGCCCACTTGGGCTTGGCGTGGTACGCGCCCCTTGTATCGATTTTGTAGACGTCGACGCCGAGCTTTTTGACTAATTCCGCCGTGCCCGAGGCGAGAGGAAAGCCGTCCCCTGAGGTCGACATCCGCCCCTCCGGCATCATAAGCAAAATATGCCCGCTTTTTGCCGCGGCGAGGATTTTTTTGACCGTTTCGATATCCTTTGTAAAAAGGGATTTCGGAATCACTCGAAAACGCTTAAGCAGCCAAGCCGTTGGCGAAACGGAGGCGTAGTACCTGTTCGCCACCACCGTCAGGCGCTTTGGGTAAAGAGCGCGTGCGGCGTAATAAAAATCGTAGAGCGACGGGTGTGTGGACAGCACCAGCGCGGGCCCTTTGATATTTTTGAGCTCCTTGGCGTTGTCTGTTATTTTGTTTGTCAGGCGGAAATAGAGGGAAAAACCCCAGTAAAAAAGATGGTAAAACAAGGCGTTCGGCTCTTTGGGGCGCCGCGGTGAATGTGGCTTGCGCGGCGCTTTCGAGCTTTTTTCGGCGGTTTTTTCGCTGCTTTCTTTCGTTTTGTTCATAAAATAAGTCCTTTTT
>DAITPX010000212.1:0-2457 GCA_036833365.1 Clostridia bacterium
CAGGGCATCAAATTGGCGGTAGATTCTCCGACGATAATCAACAGTATCACGAAGACGCTCTATCCGGCAATTGCCGAGCATTTTTCTACCACGCCGTCCAAAGTGGAGAGGGCGATACGGCACGCTATCGAGGTGGCATGGAACCGCGGAAAAATAGAAAACATCAATTCTATTTTCGGCATCAGGGTTTACTCCAACAGCGACAAGCCCACAAACGGCGAATTTATCGCGTTAATCGCGGACAAAATGCTTTTGGAATGCGCTTATTAAAATGCCCGAACTAAATTACGCCGTCTTAAGCTTAGGGCGGCGTAATTTTTGTAAAAAAATCTATTTTTAGACGGCAAATAAAGCGAAAAATCTTTTAAAAAAAATTTCGTTGTGGTATACTGGCATTAATGTTTTTTAGGGAGCTCGCCAAAAAATGCAGTATTTGAAAAAAGAGGTGCGGAGCAAAATTCTTGACGCGGCGATAAGCGAGTTTTTGACAGAGGGGTATTCAGACGCGTCAATCCGCAACATTGCCCAAACCGCCGGAATTTCGCTGGGCAACATTTATCGGTATTTTACCAATAAAGAGGCGCTGTACCTAGCGGTGGTAAACCCCGTTTTGGATGTAGCGCTGAAAAAAATCAATTCGCTTTTCGGGTTCAACTTTGAAAATTTTGAAAAACTCCCTGCCGTAGTGGTGGAATTTATGAACGAATACCGCGACAGGCTCTCTATAGTGGGCAAGGGCGGCAAGGAGCAGTACGAGGCGTTCATAAACGCGATTATAGCCGCCGTCGCCGACAACCTGCGCTACTGCATAAATGAGCGTTACCCATTTTTGTCGGACAAAATCAAAAACGAAGGGTTTTACCTGTCCATCGCGTCAAGTTTCGTCCACGGGTTATTGGTTTTGATAAAAGAAAAATCCGACGACGAAACCAAAAAAGAAAACATCAAGGAGCTTCTGCTGTTTTTCTTCAATAAAATCGACGTAAGATTTAAATAATTTTCTGCCAACCTCCCATACTACCGGTAAAGGGAGGTGATATTTTTTATGGCAAACCAAAAGAAAGAGCAAAGCTGCAACAGCAAGAAGAGCAAGAATTGCAAGTCGCGCTCCAAGTCCGAAGACGATTCGCACGCGTCCGAAGATAAAAAAAAAGAGGTTAAACCAAAGTCGACTTCCCCTTTGAGCCAAAGCACGGCGAAGGCCGGGGCCAAGCAAAAAGAGGGAACGGACAAGGCGAAACAAGCGGACGTTGAGGGGATTGACGAAACGGCTAAACCGCAGGAGCGAATCGTTTTTCCCGACGTAGTTCCCAACACGACTTTTACAAACAACATTATGCCCATGGCATTCGACAGGCCCTACGCGCCGCCCGTTAACGGCGGTTCGGCGGCAAAAACCAAAAGCGTCGAAAGGGGCGGGAATATCGCGGGAATAATAATTTTGCCGCTTATAGCCGCTTTTATAATATTTATTATTATCGCGGCGTCGACGGGCGGCCTTGCGCAGGCTCAGTCGGGCAGCTTAAACGGCGACAAGAATATCAGGTACGGGCGCGACGGCGCCGTCACCTATGACTTGGGGGACACAAAGTTAAAGTCCAACGACCAAATTGTGTGGTATGTCGACGGCAAGGAAGTCCAGCGCAAACCTTATTCCGACAAAAGCGCCCTGACTTACGAGTACAACGGCGGCCAAATCGGCAAACAGCGAATAAAGGTCGTCGCGGGCAACAAAGCCTTTTGCGAATGCGACGTAACCGTTTCCAAACCCAAACTCAATGTTACGGTTGGCAAACTCACCGCCTATTATGGCGATGAGTTTGCCTCACCCAATTACAAGGTGACGGGCTTTGCCAAAGACGACAGCCAAAGCAATTACCCCGAGGCGAAGGTTTATTACACCAAGTACGGCGCTACGGAAAAGGCCGCGCCCAAAAACGTCGGAATTTACAGCGCCAGACTCAGGCACAATTACCCCGGCACCGAGTACGACCTCGAAGTAAAAGAGGGCACGGTGGAAATCATGCCCAGGAAAGTGACTGTCACAGGGAAGATATCCAAGGTTTACGACGGCAAAAATTATATCGAAAACCCCAGCCTAGCCGTAACCGGCGTGCTGGATGGCGACGACGTGAGCGTAAGGTGCGACAGGCTTTACCTTTCCGACAAAAACGTCGGCGAAAACAAACAGGCCGGAACCTACAATATCGTTTTGACGGGCGAGGACGCAGCCAATTATCAGATAGGCGAATACCAAATCGACGTAAAGGTGACGCCCAAGCAGCTTTCGGTGGAAAACCTCACCGCAGGCGACAAGGTTTTTGACGGAACGGACAGCGTCAGCTTCGACGGCAACACCAGATTATCAGGCGTCGCGGAGGGAGATATTGTTGAAATAGGCGAAATCGATGGTTATTACGCCAACAGTCAAATCGGACAAAACAAATCCGTCATTAT
>DAITPX010000213.1:0-2451 GCA_036833365.1 Clostridia bacterium
ATGGCTCGAGGTCAACGTCTGCGTCGACGGCTTCGAATATTACCAAAAATTCCGCTCCTATTCGCCCGACGGCGTAAAATTCCTCAGCGGCGCGCCCGTCGAGCCGCTCAAAAAACTGGGGTCCACCGACAAGACGGGCACAAAAATCACCTTTTTGGCGGACGAGGAGATTTTCGGCAAAAATAACATCGCTTTCAGCCTCGAAACCGTCACCCGCCGCGTTCGCGAGCTGGCGTATCTGAATAAAGGCGTGGAATTCGTCGTCGCCGACGAAAGGGCGCGCGAGGAGGACGGAAGCGAATGGGTGGGGAGCTACCGCTATGACGGCGGTATCGCCGATTTTGTCAAAAACCTCAACGAAAACAAAATCCCGCTCCACCAGCAACCGCTTTACGGCTCGGCGCAAAACGCCGTGATGAAGCTGGAATTCGCGATTCAGTATACGAACAGCTACTCCGAAAACGTTTTTTCTTACGTCAACAACATTCCCACGCCCGAGGGCGGCACGCACGAAACGGGCTTTAAAACAGCTCTCACCAAAGCCATGAACGACTATGCGCGCAAAAACGGCTTTTTGAAGGAAAAGGAAGAAAACCTTTTGGGCGAGGACTACCGCGAGGGTATAACGGCGGTGCTGTCCGTCAAAATGTCCAGCGTCCAGTTTGAGGGGCAGACCAAAACAAAGCTCGGCAACATCGAGGCGAAGGCCGCGGCCGAGCAGCTAGCGGGCGAGCTTTTGTCGGCGGCGCTCAATAAGGAATCCCAAACCGCCGACACTATCATCAAAAAAGCTATCGCTTCGGCAAAGGTCAGGATTGCCGCGCGCAATGCCAAGGAGCTTGCCCGAACGAAAAACACCATCGCCAACGCCACGCTTGTCGGCAAGTTGGCAAGCTGCACGGGCAGGGACTACAAGCAGAACGAGCTGTTTATAGTCGAGGGCGATTCGGCGGGCGGCACGGCAAAGCAGGCGCGCAACCGCCGTTTTCAGGCGATTTTGCCTCTGCGCGGCAAGCCGCTTAATTCCGAGCGCAAAAGAATAGACCAGATTTTGGCCAATGAGGAAATCCGCACGATTATTTCCGCGCTCGACACTTCCGTCGGCGAGGACTTTGACCTTGACAACCTCAAATACGACAAGGTAATCATACTTTCCGACGCCGACCAGGACGGCGCACATATCCGTGCGATTTTGCTTACCTTCTTTTTCCGCTATATGAAAGACCTTATTGCCGAGGGGCACGTTTACATCGGTATGCCGCCGCTCTATAAAGCCACAAAAAAAGGCAAAATCATGTATGCTTACGACGACGCCGAGCTTGGCGTTGTCATGGAGCAGATAGGGCGGGGCGCCGAAATCCAGCGGTACAAGGGCTTGGGCGAAATGAACGTCGACCAGCTCAAGGATACGACTATGTCGCCAAAGTCGCGCAAGCTTATGCGCGTCACCTTGGAGGACGCCGCGCAGGCCGACCAGATAATAACCACCCTTATGGGCGACCAGGTCGAGGCGCGCAAGGAGTACATCACCCGCCACGCAAACTTCAACAAAAACCGCGACGAAAAATTCGAGCGCTACGCCGACTAAGCGAGGACAAAAATGAAACAGATAGATATGGACAATATTCCCGAACAGCAAAAACTCCCCGACGGCAGCACGCTGGTCACATCCGACCTCGAAACCGTCATGCACAATTCCATGATGCCTTACGCCGAGTACGTCATTATGGACAGGGCGCTGCCGCGCGTGGAGGACGGGCTCAAGCCCGTTCAGCGCCGCATACTTTACGCCATGTACGACATGGGAATAACGCCGGACAAGCCCTACAAAAAATCCGCCCGCATTGTCGGCGAATGTCTGGGCAAGTACCACCCTCACGGCGACACGTCGGTTTATGACGCAATGGTGCGCCTCGCCCAGCCTTTTAACGTAAACATGCCCCTTGTGGACGGGCAGGGCAATTTCGGCTCCGTCGACGGCGACCCCGCGGCGGCTATGCGTTACACCGAAGCAAAGCTCACCCCGCTGGCATTGGAGATTCTTTCCGACATCGACAAGGACACCGTCACGTGGTCGCGGAACTTCGACGACACCACCAAGGAGCCCGATATGCTCCCGGGGCGTTTCCCCAACCTGTTGGTCAACGGCGCAAGCGGCATAGCGGTGGCAGTGGCTACCAACATTCCACCGCATAATCTTGGCGAAGTAATCGACGGCGTTTTCGCCTACATCGACGACCCCAAAATTTCCCTGGAAAAAATGATGAAAATCATCAAAGGTCCCGATTTTCCGACCGGAGGGCACATTATAGCCGGCGACGGACTGACCCTGGCTTACCAAACGGGCAAGGGCAAAATTTATATCAGGGCTAAGGTGCATATCGAAAGCGTGGGCAACGACCGCGAACAGATAGTTTTCACCGAGCTTCCCTATCAGGTCAACAAAAGCCG
>DAITPX010000214.1:0-2420 GCA_036833365.1 Clostridia bacterium
AAAACAAATACGTCAGCGACCTTTATACACTCCGCGGCAAAAAGCCCTTTAAGCTCACCTCTTCGGGAGACGTCAAGTCCTATTACAAGGCGGGCGGCGGCATTGTTTTTCCCAGTCTCCGCTCCCAAAAAGACCGCGACGCCGTAAAAAACGGCAAAGAACTTACGGTTTTGCAAAAGCTCAGCGCGACGGGCGAAGCCGAGGAATGGCTGCGTATAGAAAAAAACGTCAACGAATTTTGCTTTATAAACGAAAAAAGCTTTTTTTTCACCGCGGGCTATTCCTTTGAAAAGCATGCACGGCTTAAGGCTGCCAAGGGCAACGAAAAAAAGGCGCAGGAACAGGCAAAAGAAGAAGAGGACTACATAGTGCTCGAGGGCGTTCCCTTTTGGACGAACGGCGGGTCTTTCCAAAACAAAGAAACCAGCCCGCTTTACCTCCACAAAAACGGCAGAATAACGCCGGTTACAGATGAAATGACGTCGGTAATGGGAATGTTTTTGTCCGCTGACAAAAAAACGCTTTACTACATTGCGGCGCCTTATGCCCCTTATATGGATTTTGAAAACAAGTTGTTTGAGCTGGATGTGGAAACGCTCGAATCCAAGGATATTTCGCTTGGGAAAAAAGTTTTTCACGGAAGCGTAATCCCGCTCGAGGGAGGGGGAGCGCTGCTTTTCGCGACAACCAAGGAAAAATACGGGCTCAACGAAAACGCCAAGGTTTATGTCAGGCGGAGCTCGGAAGAACCGTTTACGCTTCTTTACGGCGGCGGGATGCATTGCTTCGCAAATTCGGTGGGCAGCGACGTCAAGATGGGGCGCACTTTGCCAGAAGCTCCTGTTGTTGCAAACGGCAAATATTATACTCTCGACACTTTGGGCGACAGCTCGCATATTGTGGGCTTAGATATCGAAAGCGGCGAAATTACGCAGGCTACGACGGAAAGGGGAATGGTAACCGAATTCGTTTCCGACGGCGAGGGAGGTTTTTATGCGTTTTGCATGCGCGGCGGCGGCGTGGAACTCTACCGTGTTAACGCCGAGGGCGAGAGGCAGCTTACAAACCTTAATACGGCGTGCGTTACGAAGTACGAATATTCCGAGCCGATCGACGTCAGCTTCGTCAACGAAAAAGGCACAAAAATAAGCGGGTTTGTCATAAAGCCGGCGGGCGTTGAGGAAGGCAAAAAGTACCCCGCGATATTGGACATTCACGGCGGCCCCAAAACGGCGTACGGAAAGGTGTATTTCCACGAAATGCAGTTATGGTCAAGCATGGGCTATGCGGTGATGTTCTGCAACCCGACGGGCAGCGACGGGCGCGGCGATGAGTTTTCCGACATCAGAGGCGGTTACGGACAGACAGATTTCAACGACCTTATGCGCTTTGTCGACACAGTTTGTGAAAACTTTGAGTTTGTCAACCGCTACAAAATCGCCGTAACTGGCGGCAGCTACGGCGGCTTTATGACAAACTGGATAATCGGGCACACCGACAGGTTTGTGGCCGCGGCGTCGCAGCGCAGCATATCCAATTTCGTTTCTTTTTCCAATATGTCAGACATAGGCGCGCCGTTCGGCCGCGATCAGATGGCTGCGGGCGTTTGGGACGACGTGGAGCGCGTTTGGGCGCAGTCGCCGCTTAAATATGCCGATAAGGTAAAAACGCCCACGCTGTTTCTCCACTCCGATGCCGATTACCGCTGCCCGCTTGCCGAAGGGTTGCAGATGTTTTACGCCCTATGCTACCACGGCGTGGAAAGCAGGATGTGTATTTTTAAGGGCGAAAACCACGAGCTAAGCCGCTCAGGCAAGCCCAAGCACCGCGTACGCCGCTTGAAGGAAATCACCGAATGGCTGGCGAAATATTTAAATTAATTTATTCGATTCCAATTAAAACGCGGCAAAAAATGCGCAAAGATGACGGAAATTAATTTTCATTTTTCACTATAAAAAACGCTTTTTAAGTTATCGGAGCGCGAGAGGAAAACCTCAACAATGGACGGGCCGGCGTTATGTTAATTTGAATTGGCACGCTTATTATTATGAATGGAAGATTTGCGTAAATTGTCAGATTAAAATTCCCGTATCGTTTGCTCATTTAAACTGCGCAGTAGTATATAACAAATTAAAGCACTACGCTAAAATTGAAAATATTAATCGACAAATTCAAAAGAATGCCGCCCGCTTATGGGTGCGTTCTTTTTATATACATTTTTAACAAAATTGTCGATAAAAAAGTTTAGGATAACAAATTGACAAAGCATATTCTATGCTTTAAAATTATTGCAAACGGTATGCATTAGCGTACCGGGAATTATTTATTTTTTAATAACGGAGGGCTAATGGATATTTTCAAAAAGTGCTTTGATTTTACCCAAGTGGACAAAATCAAGCAAATGGGCGTATACCCTTATT
>DAITPX010000215.1:0-2414 GCA_036833365.1 Clostridia bacterium
AGCTTAAAGATACCGAAAAGGCAAACCTTGACGAGCTTGTGCTTTGCAAAGACGGCATCGCGGTTATAGTTAACAACGAAAACACGGTTGACAACCTGACCCTCGAACAAATCAAAAAGATTTATTTGAAAGAAATCAAAAAGTGGTCTGAGCTGCAAAAATGACACTTAGCTTAAAAAGCTAAGAAATACTTTAACTGTAACCGGAAAAACCCTTGTGGTTTTAACCTCCAACAACCGGTTACAGTTATTGCTTTGCCCTGATATATTTACCTCTAAACAACAAATTTCGGGAGAAAAAATGCAAGGAAAAGTAAAAATTAAAGAACTGTTTTTCAAATTCCTGTTTCTGTTTTGCGCGGTATTCGGAGTGCTGGCTATTATAGTAATCATCTTTTACCTGCTGATGGAAGGCGTGCCGGGGATTGCGGAGATAGGTTTTTTCAAGTTCATTTTCGGCACGGTATGGCGCCCCGAGCACAGCACCAACCCGCAGTACGGGATTTTGCCCATGATAGTGGGCTCGCTGTATTTAACCGCCCTTACGATAATAATCGGCGTGCCGCTCGGAGTGTTTGCCGCGATATTCTTGTCGCGCTATTGCAAGGGAAAGCTCTACAATGTCTTAAAGCAGATAATAACCCTTATTGCCGGCATTCCGTCGGTAATTTTCGGTTATTTCGGCGTTCAGGTGCTAAAACCGCTGATCGCCATGCTGCCGGGCGCGACCAACCAAGGGTTGGGTTTGGTGACCTCCTCGATAACTTTGGCGATAATGATGCTGCCCACGATAATTCTGGTCAGCCTCGACAGCCTCAACAGCGTGCCCAAATCGTACTACGAGGGGGCGCTGGCGCTGGGGGCGACGCATACGCAGGCGGTGTTTAAGACAGTCGTGCCCGCCGCCAAAAGCGGCATTTTCGCAAGCGTTATACTTGGAATAAACCGCGCCATAGGTGAAACCATGGCGCTGACATACGTTACCGGCAATATTGCGGAATTTCCGGGTTCGCTGTTCCAAAGCTTCCGCACCCTTACCGTCAATATCGTCGTAGAGATGAAATATGCCGAAGCGGGGAGTTTGCATTGGCGCGCAATTATCGCTTCCGGTGTGGTTTTGTTTGTATTCTCATTACTTATAATTATAAGTTTCAACGCTTACAGCTCGCGCTCCAAGGAACGGGAACTTTCAAAGAAAAAGCGAATAAAACTGGCCTCCGTCAAAGAAATCGAGTTGACGCCGCCTTCCAAGCAGAAAAATATGAACAGATTGGTTCCCCTTTGCTATGCCGCGATAACGATTTCGGTGCTTGCTATCGTGTTTATCGTGGGGTATGTGTTCGTGAGGGGCATTCCGTACATCAACATACCCTTTTTGACTGGCAAGGGCAGCCTGTTCGACCCGATATCGGTGTTGCCGTCGTTGGTAAGGACGCTGATGGTAATCGGTCTTACGGTTGTTATAGCCGTGCCTCTCGGGGTAGGCGCAAGCCTGTTCCTTAACGAATATACCAAAAAAGGCAGCAAGCTCGTCAGGGTCATACGCGTCAGCGTCGAAGCGCTGGCGGGTATACCAAGTATAATTTACGGGCTTTTCGGCGTAATGTTTTTTGTGGAGGTGCTGGGTTTGGGCAGAAGCCTTTACGCCGGGGCATTCACAATGGTGCTGATGATTTTACCCGTAATTATCCGCACAACCGAGGAAAGCCTAAAGTCTGTGCCCGACAGCTACCGCGAGGGCAGCCTTGCCTTGGGCGCCAGCAAGTCCCGCACTATTTTCAAGGTCGTGTTGCCCTCGGCGCTGAGCGGCGTCGTCACAGGGCTGATTTTGGGCGTAGGGCGCATAATCGGCGAATCCGCTCCGCTGCTCTATACCTCGGGAACTCAGATATACCATATGCCCGAAAATTACGGCAGTATAGGCTCCACGCTGACCGTATGCTTTTATATGCTGTCGACGGAGGGGTTGTACCAAAACGAAGCATTCGCTGTGGGGGTTGTTTTGATACTTACCGTTATCGCCATCAACCTTTTGGCGGCCGCCACCGAACGGTTTTTTGCCAGACGCCTTAAAAATGCCGCCGTTTAGGCTTTTAAAAAGGTCTTTCAAAAGCATTGTGGTATAATAAAAATTAACATCAGATTTTTTTAGGAGAAACGATGGATAAAGACAAAACAACTTTGCCGGGCGAAAGTCCGGACGGAAACGGGAAGCCCGCCCGATCGAACGGGCATAACGGTTTTTTTGCCAAGCTTTTAAAAAAGGAAAACGAAGCCGTTCCTTTGGAAAATTTTTTCGGGGAAGAAACAGACATAGTTATCTCGAAGCTCGACTTGTTTTACGGCGACTTTCAGGCGCTCAAAGACGTAAACGCCACATTTTTGGCAAAACAAATCACCGCGCTTATCGGCCCC
>DAITPX010000216.1:0-2408 GCA_036833365.1 Clostridia bacterium
CGCCAGCACGGGCAGTATAAGCAGCCCGTTCCAGCCCGCCGTGGGCTTGCCGTCGGCTCCAGTCTTGGAAAAGTAACCGGGGTAGTTTTCCGTCACCGATTCATAAAGCAAAATATATTTTTCTTTTCTGAACAGAGCCTTTTCCGCTTCGGGTAATTCTTTGTAAAAGGTATTAACGTCGGTCATCGGCGCGCTCCATGTATCCGGGCGCCAGATGTTTTTTATCCACAAAAACTTTTCCTGCACCGTGTCGCCATAGGCTTCCGCCACCGCGTCCTTGCCTTTTTCTATTGCGGCGTATTCGCCGTCGCCGCCGGCTATCGCCTCGTCGAACGCGACGTTATACGCGTCGTTCAAAAGAAGGTAGTCACGCTTGCTTATATAGCTTGTGTAACTGTTAATCCCCGATAACATGAAGAAAAAGACTACCAGCGTAATAATCATTGGCAGGCAGCTTGCCGCCACCGAATAGCCGTATTTTTTATTCAGCTTGCTTTTTTCTTCGTTGGCCTTGCGCTGGTCGTGCCCGTACTGCTTGTCGATGTTGGCCAAAAGCGGCTTCATCTCTTCCATTTTTACCGAGTTGCGCTTCATCACCAGCTTCTGCCAGTAATCCAGCGGCAGCGTCAGCATTTTCAGAAAGACCGTGAAAAGGACGACTGTCCAGCCGTAGCTGCCTATCCAGTTGTAAAGCAGTTTTATGAGCTGCCCGATAGGGTTAAGCGCCGGCAGCAGGGTTTCGTCTATAAAGCACAATATCGAAAGAAAAGGGCTCATAAACTCCATTTAATTTCTCCTTTAAGGTTTAGGGGAACGCTGTCGAATCCCCCTTTATTCCAAGGCGCGCACCTCAACAGCCTTTTTGCGGTAAGGTAACTCCCCCCGAAAAACCCGTGCTCGCGGTAAGCCTCCATTGCATACACCGAACAGGTAGGGGTAAAAATGCAGGTCTTGCCCAACAGCTTGGACAAGGTCGCTTTGTATATTTTCAGCAAAAAAATACAAAACCACTTCATACGCCTTGTTTTTTCGTCAGCAAATCAGCACTTGCCAACAGTTTTTTCATTGATTCAAAAAGCTCGGCAAACTCACCCGCGTTTGCCTTGGGAATAAAAATATAAGTAAAATTCCCTTTTACGCAGGGCAGCAGCTTGGTAGCGCACTCCTTAAGCTGCCTCCGTATGCGGTTCCGTTTGACCGCCCCGCCGTATTTGGCGCTGACGGAAAACCCGAACTTGGGCACCGCGCCCCGGTGCGGGCAAAAAATCAGCACAAGGTTTTTGTCCGAAAGGGAAGACCCTTTTTTGTAGACATAACTGTACTGATAGTTCTTTTTCAGCCTGTAAACCGCTTTTATGGCAAATCACCTCGACAAAATTTATGCGCTCAGTTTTTTCCTTCCCTTGTTGCGCCTGCTCTGCAAAACGCGCCTTCCGCCCTTGGTTTTCATTCTCGCGCGAAAACCGTGAACCTTGCTGCGCTGTCTTTTTTTGGCTGATAAGTCCTTTTCATTAGCCTGCCGCCTCCTTTATAAATTTTTCTTTACATTTAGGTAGTATACACTAGCAAAACCTCGCTTGTCAACGCATTTAAAGTTTTTAGCCCCAAGCCAAACGCTCCTTATCGACAAAAACCGCCCCGCCGCATACACCCGCTTAAAAAATACCGGGCAACCTTTGCTCAAATTCATTTCCCGTTCAGAAATCTTCCTTAATTAAAGGAAACTTTAAACGCCGTCTTTTCTGTTTTTATAAAATAAAACCGGTTTGTTCCAAATAAATGATTGCCGATTTAGCTTAATTTGACACAATCGCAAATTTTTGCTAGTATTTCATCAAAAGCAACCTCAATAAAGGAGATAAAATAAATGACAAAAAATATCCCCACTCCGCATAACTCTGCGGACGAAAACGATTTTGCAAAAACAGTGCTCATGCCCGGCGACCCGCTCAGGGCAAAATATATCGCCGAAACCTATCTGGAAAACCCCGTTTTGGTCAACAACATACGCGGCGTACACGGCTACACCGGCACATACAAAAACAAGCGCGTTTCGGTCATGGCGAGCGGTATGGGCATGCCTTCAATCGGAATATACTCCTACGAGCTTTTCAATTTTTACGGCGTGGACAACATTATCCGCGTGGGCTCGGCGGGCGGCATAAACAAAGAGCTTAAACTTCGCGACATAGTAATCGCCTCCGGCGCCTGCACAAACGGCAATTTTGCCCATCAATACGGGCTGCCGGGCACTTTCGCCCCGATAGCCTCTTTCAGCCTTCTGCAAAGCGCGGCAAACCAAGCGAAAAAAATGAAGCTGCCCCACAAGGTCGGCAACGTGCTTTCGTCCGACACCTTTTACGACGACGGCGCGCGTACCATGGATTGGGCGAAAATGGGGGTTCTGG
>DAITPX010000217.1:0-2403 GCA_036833365.1 Clostridia bacterium
GGGGTTTGGAAGGCTTCGCTGCGCGCGGTTTTCAAAATGGTGCCGCCGCGCTGCAGAATGTCCGAAACCGAGCGCCTGCCCATCTCGAACATTGTGTCCGACAAAAGCCCCTCGTAGCCCCTTTCGATGCCGAATACGTTGAGCTCGCGGTAAATCGCGTAACGGGTGAACGCCCTTATCGCGGCGTTCATGCCCGGGGCGTCGCCGCCGCTGGTTAGTATCGCTACGTTTTTCATAATTTCAGTCCTCCGCTTTTTGAGGTTGGCGCTGTTTTTTAACTTCGATAAACGCGTCGGTAGTGAGGGATTTTTTGACAATCGACAGCCTTTTGAAAAAAGCCAACGGGTATTCCTGATTTTTCGCGTAATTTATGTCCAATGCGTCCAAAACGGGATAGAAACCGTTAAGCCTTTTTACGAAACCGGCGTAAGAAGTTTTCTGGTCGCGCCATGCGTTTTCGGCGAACCCCAGAATGCGCGGGAACACGTTGAAATCCAGTTTTTCGCGGCTCGGGATATACTCCGTCCATATGTTGCACTCCACGCCGATAACATTGCCGCGGTTTTCCGTTTTTATGCCGCTCAGCGTCGTGAAGGGGTCGAAACCGAAGGTTTTTTTGAGCGGAGTCATGGCGTAGGCGTAGTCGAAATAAGTTTTTGCATAATCGGACACTATCGTCTTTCTGCCGTTGTTGACGTGCTTGACAGAAAGGGCATTTCTTCCAAAAAGCTTGGGCGTCCAATGCTGGCATACGATGCCGGGCGCAAGGCCGTCGTTGAGGCATTCGTTCCAACCTATTGCGGTTTTGCCCTTTTTGGCAAGATAATCGGCGAAATAGTTGAACATATACGCTTGAAGCCCTTCTTCGCCCTTTAACCCCATTTCCTTTATCTTTGCTTGGCAGCGGGGGCATTTTTGCCAGTTTTGCTTGGGCGCCTCGTCGCCGCCCAAATGAACGTATCTCGAAGGGAAAATTTCAGTGATTTCATCAAGGATATCGCATATGACCTTATATGTTTCGTCGTTGCCGCCGCAGAGTATATCCTTTGAAATGCCGAAAATTTCACGCACGGGGATTTGCCCGCCCTTGCAGCCCAGCCGCGGCAGGGACGCCACAATCGCGACCGTATGCCCCGGAATGTCCAGCTCGGGCACAATTTCGACGCCGCGCGCCAACGCGTAGGCGACAAGCCCCTTGAGTTCCTCCTTGGTATAAAAACCGCCGTGCCCGACGTTGTCGTTGTAAACTTTGCCGTCGTGCCTCAGCGTCCCGTTCCGCCAGCTGCCGACACTGTTGAGCTCGGGATAACGCTCTATTTGAACGCGGAAGCCCTGGTCGTCGGAAAGGTGCAGGTGCAGTACGTTGAGCTTAAGAAGCGACATAAAATCGACAAAGCGCGTCAGTTCGCCGATGCCGAAAAAATGGCGTGAAACATCGAACGAAACTCCGCGCCACCCGAAACGCGGCTTGTCGGAAATCTCAGCGTAAGGAATTGCGGCGGCTTTGCCGCCGCTGCAGTCCATACCCGCAAGCTGACGGAGAGTCTGGACGGCGTACACCGCGCCGACATTGCCCGAAGCGCGGATTTCGACCGAACCGCCGACGGACAGCTTGTATTCCTCGTGAGCCAAACTCGGGTCGTAAATAAACTTCAATGCGCCGCCCGCCGCGGGCTTTTTGCCGAAGGATTTTTCGTATAAGCCGATGAACAGCTCCGCCGCCTGAGCAAGCGGTTCGTCACAGGAAAGCGTCAGCCCGCCGTCAAGCGTGAAAGAGCCTTGGCGGGGTTCGATTATGTTGGGAAGAGGTATCAAATTCATTTTTTCAGACCTCCTTTATTTCGTAACGGTAACTTTGTTGAGGCCGCGCGGTTTGTCGGGATTTATGCCGCGCATGACTGACAACAGGCAGGACATAAGCTGCCCCGCCGCGACGCAGGAAAAAGGCATGAGGCTCTCCTCGGCCTTGGGCAACAAAACGGAATCGTACTTACCCGCAAGCCGCTCGTCGTCTGTGAGGAGCGTTACGTCGGCGCCCGTGGGGCGGACTTTGTCGAGCATTTCCACCGCGTCGTTAAACACATGGTCGTTGACGGCAATCATAAGTATCCGGGTTTTTTTGTTGACGAGCGCAAAAGGCCCGTGGTGAAAATCTGAAATGGCGTAGCCCCGCGCGTTTATGTAGCAGGTTTCCTGCAATTTTAGCGCGATTTCGTTTGCGACGGAAAGGTTGAGCCCGCGCGCGAGGATTATAAGCTCATCTGAGGCGACGTATTTATTTGCGACAGCTTCGATTTGGGCGCGTTTTTCCAGCGTTTGCCCGATTAACTCGTCGACAGGAGGCATTTTTTCGGTGAGAATGCCCTCGAGCGCCCTCACCACCATCATAAGGGTGAGCATTTG
>DAITPX010000218.1:0-2349 GCA_036833365.1 Clostridia bacterium
GGATACAAAATCTCCTCCACCGAATGGTTGAGGCGGTGTATTTCGTCGATAAACAAAACATCGTTTTCCTGCAGGTTTGTCAAAATGGCCGCAAGGTCGGCGGCGCGTTCTATCGCCGGGCCGCTCGTAACCATAATGCGCGAGCTAAGCTCGTTGGCGATTATGTGCGCGAGAGTAGTTTTGCCAAGTCCCGCCGAGCCATACAAAAGCACGTGGTCCAGGTGTTCCCCGCGCCGTTTCGCCGCCTTGATATAGACCGAAAGATTTTTTTTAAGCTTACCCTGCCCCACGTAACCCTCGAGGGTAGTCGGGCGCAGAATATTTTCGGTGTCAGTATCTTCGTTTTTAAGCGTACTTGCGACAAGTCGTTTATCCATTTCTTATTTCCTTTCCATTTTAATGCGGAGATTAAAGCGAGCTTATAAATTTCAATCAATAATTTTTTAAAGCGTAGTCGAGTATCTGCTCCACCGTTTCCGCTCCGCCCGAAACCGCCTGCTTGACCCTCTCCGCGGCGTCGGATGCCGAAACTCCCAGCGTATGCAGCACTCCTACCGCCTCCTCCGCGACGCCTCCGCCCGAAACCGCCTGCCCAAGCTCAAGCCCAGTGATTTTTTCGTTCAGTTCTAAAATTATCCGCTCGGACAATTTTTTGCCCAGCCCCTTGACAGAAGTAAGGGTTTGCGAATCACGGTTGACGATAGCCATCGCAAGGTCTTTCAATTTTATTCCGCCCATGATTGTCGCCGCCATTTTCGGCCCCACGCCCGAAACGGTAATCAGCCGCAAAAACATCGAGCGTTCCTCCTGCGACGGAAAACCGAAAAGCGCTATGCCGTCCTGCTTTACCTGAAGGTAAGTAAAAAGCTGTGCCTTTTGCCCGAGTGAAAAATTTTTCAGCGAATTCGACGGCACCGTCAGGCAGTAGCCTATGCCGTTGTTTTCCACAACAAGGCTGTCGTCAAAAACGCTTACTATATCGCCGCAAATAAAGTCTATCATATATTTTTCCCTTTATTTAATCAAAAAGTTTTCCGCCATAGCGTTGGTGTTGGCGTGGGTAAGCGCGACCGCCAAAGCGTCCGCGGCGTCGTCGGGCTTGGGGATTTCTTTCAATCGCAACAAGACCTTCACCATCTGCTCAATTTGCCGCTTGTCCGCCCTGCCGTAACCCGTCAACGCCTGCTTAATCTGAAGCGGCGTATATTCGTAAAGCAATCCCACGTGCCTTACCGACGCAGCGATAATGACTCCCCGCGCTTCCGCCACGTTGATTGCCGTAGTGACGTTGCGCGCGAAAAAGAGCTCCTCGACGGCTATCACATCGGGCTTAAATTTTTCGAACAATTGTTCGACTCCCTCGTGTATGAGGGCCAGCCTCACGGGAGTGCATTCTTCCTTAGGCGTGCGTATTACGCCGTAATCCACAACGCTGTGGGCACGCCCGTCGCTGTCTAAAACGCCGTATCCCACGATGGCGAGCCCGGGGTCAAAACCCAAAATTCTCATTTGTCGGTAATTTCCTTTTTGGGAAAGATTTGAATATTGACAAAACGCCCAATCCCTTTTGATTAATAATAATATCTTAAGACGGTTTAGTCAATACAAAATACCTTTAGGCACGAAAAAAGGCGTTCCCCGCCTCGGCCCTATATACAAACCGCAAGGTTTTATCAACCGCGGCTTATTTGTAATACAAATCGCCAAAACCAAGGAAACAGCCTTATTTTTTACCGTTTTTGGGCGCAGTCAAAATTTAATTAGTCGGACAAACCGTTATTTCGCCGCTTTAACCGAACCGTCAGACACGCGCACTTTACGCGCATTATGTTACTCTATCGTCGCGCGTGAATTTTTCAAACAGCATTTGCCTTAAATTTAAATTATATTACTCCTCGTCGGGCAAATCGACGTTGTGGTAAACATTCTGGACGTCGTCGCATTCTTCCATGGTTTCCAGCATTCTTTGGAATTTCGCAAGGTTATCTCCCTCTAGGGTAACAGTCGTTTGCGGTACCCATTCGGCTTCGGCGGAAAGCAAATTAACGTTTTTTGCGGACAGGTTATTCCTCACTTCGTTCAGGTCGGCGGGTATGGTGGTGATTACGAAAACGTCGTTCTCCACCGATACGTCGTCGGCACCGCACTCTACCGCAAGCTCGAAAATTCCGTCCTCGTCCTGCCCCTCGCCCCTCTCAGCTACGATAACGCCTTTTTTATCAAACATAAACGAAACGCAGTTAGTGGTGCCCAGCGAGCCGCCGAACTTGTCGAAGAAAAACCTTATGTCTCCTGCGGTGCGGTTTTTGTTGTCCGTAAGGCAGTCCACCAAAACGGCGCTGCCCCCCA